>CACZQQ010000285.1 GCA_902783355.1 uncultured bacterium | reverse complement strand
CCTGCAGGAGGATGTTGAAGACGTCGGGATGCGCCTTCTCGATTTCATCGAAGAGGAGGACGCTGTAGGGCCTGCGGCGGACGGCCTCGGTGAGCTGGCCGCCCTCGTCGTAGCCGACGTAGCCCGGAGGCGCGCCGACCAGGCGCGACACGGAGAACTTCTCCATGTATTCGGACATGTCGATGCGCACGAGGGCGCGTTCGTCGTCGAAGAGCGCGGCGGCCAGCGTCTTGGCCAGTTCGGTCTTGCCGACGCCCGTGGGGCCGAGGAACATGAAGGAGCCGATGGGGCGCGCGGGGTCCTGGAGGCCCGCCCGCGCCCGCAGGATGGCCTCGGAGACCGCCGCCACGGCGTTTTCCTGCCCCACGACGCGCTGGTGGAGCCGCTCCGGCAGCTGCAGGAGCTTCTCGCGTTCGCCCTGCACCAGCTTGGTGACGGGGATGCCCGTCCAACGGCTGATGATTTCGGCGATGTCGTCCTCCGTGACCTCCTCGCGGAGGAGGCGGTGGACGCCGCCGTCCTGCCGCTCCTTCGTGGACTTCTCCTCCAGCGCGGCGATCTGCTTCTTGAGTGAAGGAATCGTCTCGTAGAGGAGCTTGCTGGCGGTCTCCAGGTCGCCGTGGCTGCGGGCGCCGTCGGCCTGGTGGCGGGCCACTTCGAGGGATTCCTTGAGGCCGCGCAGCTGCCCGATGGCCTCCTTCTCGGCCTTCCAGCGCGCGTCCAGCCCGTCGGCCTCGGCGGCCACCTTGCGCAGTTCCTCTTCGAGGCGCGCGATGCGTTCGCGCGTGGCCGCGTCGTCGCTGTCCTTCCGCAGGCCGGCCAGCTCGATCTCCAGCTGCAGCTTGCGGCGGACGGCCTCGTCCAGCTCCAGGGGCCGCGAGTCGATTTCGGTGCGCAGCCGCGCGGCGGCCTCGTCCACCAGGTCGATGGCCTTGTCGGGCAGGAAGCGGTCGGCGACATAGCGGTCGGAGAGGGTCGCGGCGGCGACCAGGGCGGAGTCGCGGATGGTGACGCCGTGGTGGAGTTCGTAGCGCTCGCGCAGGCCGCGCAGGATGGAGACGGTGTCCTCCACCGTGGGCGGCTTGACGAGGACGGTCTGGAAGCGCCGCTCCAGCGCGGCGTCCTTTTCAATGTACTTTCTGTATTCGTTGAGGGTGGTCGCGCCGATGCAGTGCAGTTCGCCCCTGGCCAGCATGGGCTTGAGGATGTTGCCGGCGTCCATGGCGCCTTCGCCGCCGCCGGCCCCCACGACCGTGTGCAGCTCGTCGATGAAGAGGATGATCTGCCCTTCGGACTTGGTGACCTCGTTGAGGACGGCCTTCAGGCGCTCCTCGAACTCGCCGCGGTATTTGGCGCCGGCGACGAGCGCGCCCATGTCCAGCGCGATGAGCTTGTGGTTCTTGAGGCCCTCGGGGACGTCGCCGGCCACGATCCGGCCGGCAAGCCCCTCGGCGATGGCGGTCTTGCCGACGCCCGGCTCGCCGATGAGCACGGGGTTGTTCTTCGTGCGCCGCGACAGGATCTGGATGACGCGCCGGATCTCGTCGTCACGCCCGATGACGGGGTCCAGCTTGTGCTGCACCGCCTTTTCGGTCAGGTCCACGCCGTATTTCTTCAGGGCCTCGTAGGTGGCCTCGGGATCCTCGTTGCTGACGCGCTGGTTGCCGCGGATCTCCTTGATGGCGTTCAGGGCCTCCGTGGTGCCGATGCCGTTGGACTTGAGCAGCCGCGCGGCCTCGCTGTCCCCCTCCAGGATGCCCAGCAGCAGATGCTCCACGCTGATGAAGTCGTCCCTGAAGGTCTCGCGGCACTTGTCGGCGCTGGCGAGGACGGCGCTGACTTCGGCGCCGGCGTAGACCTGCCCCACGTCGCCTGTGACATGCGGCAGCTTGGCGAGCGCGTCGTCCACCGCCGGCAGCAGCGCCGCCGACGTGCGGCCGAGGCGCTCCAGGACGGACTGCACGAGGCCTCCCTCCTGCTGCAGCATGGCCGACAGCAGATGCATCGCCTTGAGTTCCTGATGGTTGAGCTTGGCGGCCAGCTTCTGGCCCTCTGCAAAGCATTCACGTGATTTGACTGTCAGTTTGTCGTAGTTCATAAATTCACCTCCTGCGGTTGAATGGATTTTGACACACGGATAATGCAAGCGGCGTGCCAAATGTACGGCGTGCCAGAATGTCACACCATGGAAATAAAAAGGGGCGCCCGCAGACGGACACCCCGTGGAAAGAGAAGTTTTTTTCAGCCGATCAGGTCCAGCCTTCGGCGTGGCGCTTCGCCTTGTTGCGCTCGATTTCGTCGGCCTTGTCGAAGTTGGTCTTGATGCATTCGGGCCTGGCGCCGTTGGCCATTTCGTCGGCGAGCCACTTCTCCGCCTTGGCGCGGTCTTCCGTGATGCAGGCGCGGCACTGCGGCTTGAGCGGGTCGATGATGTTGTAGGCGCCGTAGAAGCCGCATTTGGTGATGAGGGGATGGACCCAGCCGGGGCAGTGCCAGCAGTACTTTTCGCAGGCGGTGGCGTCGCAGTCGAGCACCTTGGAGAGGCTTGGGCAGATGAGCTGCCCGCCGTAGCGCATGCCGTTCTCGTATTTGGTGTTTGTGACGCAGTTCTCCTCCTTGTGGATGGCATCCCAGTATTCCTTCATTCCTGCTAACCCTTTCTCCCAGAAGAGTTTAAGGCAATGAAGCTCCTGGTCGCGGCTGATTTCCAGATAGTAGTCGGGCAGGCCGCCGATGGGGTCGAGGAACTTGAAGACTTCGTTGTAGAAGCGCACGAAGTGGTCGCTGGGAATCATATGGCAACTCCTTTATTGATGGATGGTTGTGTAAAGCCGTTGTCGGCGCGGCGTCAGGTCCAGCCTTCGGCGTGGCGCCTCTTCTGGTTGCGCTCGATTTCGTCGGCCTTGTCGAAGTTGGTCTTGATGTATTCGGGCCTGGCGCCGTTGGCCATTTCGTCGGCCAGCCACTTCTCCGCCTTGGCGCGGTTCTCCGTGATGCAGGAGCGGCACTGCGGCTTGAGGGGATCGACGATGTCGTAGACGCTGTAGAAGCCGCATTTGGTCAGCAGGGGCTGGACCCAGCCGGGGCAGTGCCAGCAGTACTTTTTGCAGGGCGTGGCGTCGCAGTCCAGAATCTTGGAGAGGCTTGGGCAGACAAGCTGTCCGCCGGAATGCATGCCGTCCTCGTAACTGCCGGTCGTGACGCAGTTCTCCTCCTTGACGATGCCATCCCAATACTCCTTCATGCCAGCCAATCCTTTCTCCCAGAAGAGCTTGAGGCAGTGAAGCTCCTGGTCGCGGCTGATTTCCAGATAGTAGTCGGGCAGCCCGCCGATGGGGTCGAGAAACTTGAAGACCTCGTTGTAGAAACGCACGAAATGGTCGCTGGGAATCATGGCCGACTCCTATTGAATTTTTAGGAACGCATGCGCGCGAGAATCTGGCGGGCCTGTTCGATGTCGTGGGAAATCTGCTGCCGAAGGGCTTCCGGCGAAGGGAAGGTCTGGCTGGGACGCAGGAAACGGACGGGCTCGACGGCAACCCTCCTGCCATAGAGGTCGCCCGTGAAGTCGAAGAGGTGCAGCTCCACGATGGGGCGGTTGTCCGCATGGCGGATGGTAGGCGCGTCGCCGACATATACTATACCCTCCATTGGCTTTTCCGTGTCCGCAAGACGCGCTCTTGCGGCATAGACGCCGTAGGGGGGCAGCTGCATGCCGGCGGCCTCCAGGTTGGCGGTGGGGCACGACAGGCGCCCTGTCGCCACATGGAGGCCCGCGACGACCTCGCCGCAGAGCGCGTAGGGGCGCCCGAGGAGCCGCGCCGCCTCGGCCAAGTCGCCGTCGGCCAGCGCCTTGCGTATGCGCGTGGAGGAGATGGGGACCCCGTCGTTCGTGCATCGTGGCGGGACGGCGCGGACACGGACGCCGCGCCTCTGCGCCAGCGCGGCCAACAGGCTTGCATTGCCGCTGTTGCCGCGCCCGAAATGCCATTCATCTCCCACGACGAATCCCGCCGTGACCAGATTGGGCACGTCAAAGAAGTAGGTCTGAAGGAAATCCTCCGGCGCGAGGGAGGCCAGTTCCGCAGTGAAGGGCATCCGGACGACCGCCGCCATGCCGCAGGCCCCCGTCAGCAGGCGCGCCTTCTCCGCTTCGTCCATGAGGGCGGGGGCGCTGCCCGACGCGAAGAACTCCTTGGGGTTGGGGGAGAAGAAGAGGGCGGCGGGAAGGGCACCCTCCTCGCGGGCAAGGCGGATGGTCTCCTCCAGCACGGCCTGGTGGCCCAGATGGAGGCCGTCGAAGGTGCCCATGGCGAAGGCGACTGGGCCGCGCCCCGCCAGGGCCGCCGGCGCCGCCAGCCACATGGCGGAATGGCTGTCATTCACCGTCATGGTGCAGATGCTCCCTGAGAGTCTCGATGTCCCATGTGCGGATGTCGTCGAGGCTGACGGCGTCCTTGACGTCATGGCGGCCGCTGGCCTGGCGGCGGAGGGCGGTCAGATGGGCGCCCGTGCCGAGGGCCTCCCCCAGGTCGGCCGCCAGCGTGCGGATGTAGGTCCCCTTCGAGCAGCGCACCGTGAAATCCACGTCGGGCAGGCGGAGGGCGGTCAGCTGGAAGGCGTCGATGCGGACGGGGCGCGGCTGCCGCTCGATCTCCTTGCCTTGCCGTGCCAGCTTGTAGAGGGGCCTCCCGTCGATCTTGATGGCGGAGTGCATGGGCGGCAGCTGCTGGATTTCGCCCACGAAGCGGTTGGCGGCCTCCTGGAGCGCCTCCTGCGTGAAGGCGGGCACCTCCGCCGTCTGGACGACCTGGCCGGTCAGGTCCTGGCTGTCGGTGCGCACGCCCAGGCGCATGGTCCCCGTGTAGACCTTGTCCTGCCCCATGAGGGCGTCCTGGAGCCGCGTCGCCTTGCCGCACAGGACAATCAGCAGGCCGGTGGCGAAGGGGTCGAGCGTGCCGCAATGCCCCGTCTTCTTCAAATTGAAGCGTCGGCGGACGAAATTGACGACGTCGAAGCTCGTCCAGTCCGCCGGCTTGTCCACCAGCAGCAGGCCGTCCGCCTGGTTGTATTCATGACTCTTCATCTTATTCTTCCAGGAAGAGGGGAGTTGTGTCGCCGTCGTCCTCCTCCGGTTCGGGCGCGTCGTGCGCGGGAGGCGTCTCCAGGGTGAAGCGGCCGAGGCGTCCGCTGCGGAACTCCTTGAGCATGGCGTTGGCGGCGCGTTCCGTGTCGGGGAGGCCGCCGGGCAGGAGCATGCCGCGGCGTCGCGCCAGCGCTTCCAGGACCGCCTCCGCCTCCGCCGGCTCCTCGCCCAGGTCCAGGTTCTTCAGCGGTTCGCGGATGGGCAGCTCCCGCAGGCGGTCGACGAGATATTCCGCCGTGAGGACGGGGGCGACGGCCGTGTCGGGGATGTTGCCGAGGGCGGTCAAGAGGAGTTGCTGCTTTGGGTCGTGCAGCTGCGGCCAGAGGATGCCGGGCGTGTCCAGCAGCTCGATGCCGCCGGCCAGGGGGACCCATTGCGTCTGGCGCGTGACGCCCGGCACAGGGCCTGTTTTGGCTATAT
>CACZQQ010000284.1 GCA_902783355.1 uncultured bacterium | reverse complement strand
GCCTGCGGAAGGCCAATCCAAATCCCCCGGCGCCCGCAAGGGCGCGACAAAATGGTTGTTTTACCTACCCTCGTGGGGAACATAGCCTTTCATGAAGGGCCCGTTCGCGCGGCGTCCCGAGTGGGCAGCCCGTGGCTGCCCACATGCCCCCCTTCCTACTTTCCGACGCTCTGCGTCAGGACAAGCAGCTTGGTCTCGGGGAGCTTCAGGAGGGCGCGCAGAGCCGCCTCGTCGAACATGCCGCGCACGACGGTCTTGAGGCCGGCGGCGGCGCAGTAGAGGTAGACGTTCTCGGAGCAGTAGGCGGCGTCGGCGGAGGCCCACTTGCCGTCGTTCTTGCCTGGCACGGGCCATTTGCCCTTGTCGTAGACGAAGAGCAGGTTGACGGCGGCCTTCGCGACGAAGGGCTGCTTGCCGGTCTCCTTGCGGTGGTCGCCCTGGAGGACGGGCCGCAGGGCGTTCGTCTCGGCGACGTAGAGCCAGACGCCCTCCTCGTCAAAGACGTAGATTTCGACGGCCTGGGCGTTGACGGCGGAGGGGGCCGTGCGCATCTTCTCGCGGTTGAAGCCGTTGGCGGCCCAGAGGAGGTTGGCGAGCTCCTGTTTCGTCAGCGTCGCGCCGGCGGTGAAGTCGCGGGAGGACTTGCGGGCGGCCAGCGCCTCCATCAGCGGCATGCCGCCTGTCTTGACGGGGGCGGGCAGCGCCACGTCGGCGGCGGCGAGGGAGAGGCAGGCGGCGAAGGCGGCGACGAAGGCGGCGACGAAGGCGGCGAATTGTCTTTTCATGGGAACTCCTTTCCGTAGAGGGTGAAAGATGAAGACAGGTCGGCAACGCCCCCTAATATAGCCCCTTGTTCCCGCCATAATACAATATATTAAAGTGGATTTCGCGCAATTCGAAAACTTTCAGAGGAGAGCATCATGATGAACGAAGCGGAATATCGCCGCAAGGTGCTGGGCGCCTGGCTGGGCAAGGCCGTCGGCGGGACATTGGGCGGCCCCTACGAGGGGAAGCCCGGCCCGCTGAACCTATCCTTCTACGATCCCGTGCCGACCACCATGCTGCCCAACGACGACCTCGACCTGCAGGTCGTGTGGGCCTGCCGCCTCGCCGCCGACTGGCAGGGCGTCGTCGACCGCCGCAACTTCGAACGCGCCTGGCTCGAGAACGTCGGCTTCGTCTTCGACGAATATGCCGTCTGCATCCGCAACCTCCGGATGGGCTACCACGCCCCCCAGACAGGCGAATACGACAACTACTTCGTGGACGGCCTTGGCGCCGCCATCCGCTCCGAACTGTGGGCCTGCCTCGCCCCCGGAGACCCCAGGCTGGCCGCCGCCTACGCCTACGAGGACGCATGCCTCGACCACCACGGCGACGGCGTCTACGCGGAACAGTTCCTCGCCGCCGCGGAGAGCTTCGCCTTCACGAGCGCCGACATAGCCGCCGCCATCGACGCGGGCCTCGCCGTCATCCCGGCGGATTCGCGCCTCGCGAAGGCCATCCGCGACACGCAGGTGTGGTGCGCCGCCGACGGCGACTTCTGGAAGGTACGCGAAAAGGTCATGGCCGCCTACGGACACGAGAACTTCACCGACGTGGTGATGAACGTGCCGATGATGGTGGCGGCCCTCCTGCTGTGCGGCAACGACTTCTCCAAGGCCATCTGCCTCGCCGTCAACGGCGGCAACGACACGGACTGCACCGGCGCCACCGTCGGCGCCTTCATGGGCATCCGCGACCCGGAGTGCATCGGCGCGGAGTGGCTCAAGCCCATCGGGACCTCCCTCGTCCTCAGCAAGGAGATCGTCGGCATCGCGCCGCCCGCCGACCTGGACGGCTTCACCGACATGATCGCCGGCCTGCGCAAGAAGGCGACGCTGCGCGCCCCCACGGAGCCCCTGCCCCCCATTACGCGCGTCATCCCCGCCCGCACGATGGTCGCCGACGACGGCGGCGCGCCGCAGGATGCCGCGCGCCTCTTCGACGCCGCCAAGGCGCTCCCCGCCGTCCTGCCCGGCAACCTCTTCGAGGTGAACCTGGCCGGCCAGGGGGCTAAACAGGTCCGCTTCTACGAGGTGGAGGTTGCCGTCGCGGAGGAGCGCGACATTCTGGTCATGGTCAACAGCCACGCCGAGAACGCCGCCTGGCTGGACGGCGAATTCCTCTTCCACCGCGCCGCCGGCGGCAAGATGGTGCCCTCCTTCCACCGCCGCTTCTCGCTGAAGGACCAGGAGGCCGCCGTCCATGTGAAGGCGGGAAGCCACAGGCTGCTCTTCGCCGTCTGGAACCGCGATGGGCGCGACAGCGCGCGACTCATCTTCGGCGCGGGCGACACAGTCGGCTTCTGGCTCCCAGACGCCCATCTGCGCCGCTGAAGCGGCGCCCGGGGGCTTGCTGCGCCGCTGGCGCGGCG
>CACZQQ010000283.1 GCA_902783355.1 uncultured bacterium | reverse complement strand
GCAGCATAGTATCCAGGGCGTCCAGCATGTTGACGACCTGCTGAAGGTGTTGAGGCAGTCGACCTCCCTGCAGGAGGACGACTGCCATGTTCGCGGGATTAGCGGTTTAGGAACTTGAGGTTGAGGGAGGCGTCCTTCAGGTGGATGTAGGGGAGGGCGAGGGTGACATTGCGCCAGCGGGAGACGCTTGTGCCCGGCCCGGAGAGCGAGCCGACGAGGATGCTCGATTCCTGCATGTACTGGATGGTGGTGTGGTTGCCGGTCATGCGGGCCGCGTCGTCGTCCGCCTTCATAGTCATCTTGACTTCCGCGAGGAGTTTGCCGTCGGCGAGGAGCTTCAGCTGGTCGCCCTTCGTCTCGACGCGGTACCTGTGGAAGGCGTCATTGGTCCTGAAGGGGATTCGGCTGCCCTGGAACTTGAGGGTGATAGCCTCCGGCTCGAAGCAGAGCATCTCCACATACGCATTGTTGGCGACGCGGAAGACGACGGCCTCCTTCGCGGTGGTCTCCTCCAGGAGCATCTCGAAGTCGCACGCCACGCCGTCCGCCATGGGGACAATGGGATAGAGGAGATTTTCGCAGTCCTTCTCGCCCGTGCCTGAGTCGACCAGGCGGTAGGAATTGTCCACGATCTTCTCCGCGTTGGGGAAGTCGTGGGCATACCAGAGACGCCGCCATGGAGGCTGTGCGCTGCCCTTCAGGAGGACGTCGCCCCGCATGATGACGCGCGGCGGGATTGCCGCCAGCGTGCCGTCGTCGATGGTGAAATCGAAGCGGTTGGAACCGGGCACCACGAAGGCGGGCGCCACGTCGAAGAGGTAGTCGCCCTTGCTGAAGACGGGGTCGCCGAGGGCGTGGCCGTTCACGCTGGCATGGATGGCATACTGCTCTTGGAGGCCGGTCTCGACCTTGAGCGTCAGCTGCGGCTTCTTCTCGAGGACTTCGGGGCGGCTGAAGTCGTCGCCAATCTCCATCTCCATGTAGGTCGCGGGCGCCGCGTCGCCCAGATACATCTTGTCGCCGCGCACAAGCTTCAGTTCGTCCAGCTCGACGGTCTTCTTGCTGATGGTGGTGAAGCTGCCTGTGCGCTGATAGTAGCCGAAGTAGGTCTTGTCCTTGAGGCGCAGGTCGTCGAGCTTGCGCTTCATGTGCGGGATGTAGGCCTTGGCGTAGAACATGTTGAAGTAGAAGAGGCCGTCGGCGCCCGCATTGAGGGCGGCGGCGGACTGCGCGACGTAGCCGGGGATGCTGCTGCGCGCGCCGCCCATCCAGCTGGTGTCCACCGACGGGAAGACCTTGACGCCGTACTTGTGGCCGAGGGCGACCGCGCCGGCGTAGGTGTTGTAGTAGCCGCCGTCGCCGCCTGCGATGAAGATGTCGATGAGTCCCTCCTTCATCCACTGCTCGATGTCGAGGCCGGCGTCTCTTGCCACGGGGGCGGAGTCGGGCAGGCGTGCGGCGACGACCAGGTATCGGCCGCGGATGCGTCCGATGCGGTCGGCCTCCGCGCGGATTTCGCGCATCATCTGCGTCATGGCCTCGATCTCCTCTTCGGAGGCGGAGCCGCCCCAGGCGACGCTCTTGAAGAAGACGGGGAAGCGGTAGAAGTCCATCTCCAGGCCGTCGACGTCATAGTGGCTCAGGAACTCCACGCAGATGTCGCGGGCGCGGTTGCGCACCACGGGGAGGGCGAAGTCGAAGGAGGTCCAGCTGCCGAAGGGCGGCGGATTGTCCTCCGTGCCGTTGAGCTGCTCCGGATGTGCCACCTTGGTGCCGTACATCCATTGCTTGTACCAGCTGTCGTGGATGTCGTTGACGCGGAAGTTCGCCCACACCTTGAAGTTGTTCTTGCGGCAGAACTCGACCGCCACCTGCAGCGTGTCCGTGCCCAGCGCCAGCAGTTCGGGTGTGACGTTGCGGTCTCTGTCCAGGGCCGCGCGCTCGGTGTGGACGTCGGTCACAAGCGAGCGCGTGGCGAGGCGGTGGCCGACGGAGAAGGGGCAGAAGCTCACGGTGTCCACCTCGGTCCCCTTGATGGCGTCGAGCATCTGCGCGTAGATGTTCTCGCGCGTCAGCGGCAGGTCCTTGGGATATTCGGTCATGTCGCAGCCGTCGTCGTCGATGACGACGCGGTACTGCGCAAGGGTCTCCTGGCGCAGCTTCTGCCACGCGGGATCATCGTTGGCGGCGGCCTTCGGGGCGGGGGAGGGCGCCGTGCGGCAGCCGTTCAGCAGGAGGACGGCCAGCAGCAGGGCGACGGTCAGCAGAGAGAAGCGGATGTGTTTCATGGGGCGTTTCCTTTATTCCTACGTTATGTTCCCCAAAAGGGTAGGTAAAACAACCATTTTGTCGCGCCCTTGCGGGCGCCGGGGATTTGGATTGGCCTTCCGCAGGCTGCGCGCCCTTCCGCCTTCGCCAAGGCTACGGCGGACAAGCCGGGCGCTTGCCAGCGGTTACGCAAG
>CACZQQ010000282.1 GCA_902783355.1 uncultured bacterium | reverse complement strand
TCCACATTGTGGAGAACCACACTTTTCTTGACGGCAACAAGCGGACAGGCGCAATGGCCGCCATCGTCTTCCTGGATGTCAACGGGATGGATTTTGATGCCACGGATGACGAGTTCGCGGAGATGGTGATGCAGGTGGCCTCTGGACGGATGGGCAAGCAGGAGGTCGCCGCCTTTCTCAAGGACAAATGCTCTCCGCAGGTGAGGGGGGAGGAATAAAAAACGGCCTCCCCGTGAAGGGAGGCCGCCTGTCATGCGGAGGCGTTTCCGCCTATTTCAGCGGGAAGCCGATGGTGTAGAGCTTGGTGTCCTTCAGCTCGACCTGCACCTTGTAGAGTTCGGCGGGGGCCGTGAGGCCGAGAGGCGCGTCCATGTAGTCGCCTTCGCCCAGCTTCTTGGCGGCGAGCTTCTTGCCGTTGACGTCGACGATGGCGACCTGGAGGTAGCCGCCCTTTTCGACGACGGCGTTGACGGTGAGGCTGGCCTGCGGGGCGAGGATGGGGCGCGTGGTGAAGGTGGCGGGCCTGTCGCCCCTGCCTTCGGCGTAGAAGAAGCCGTCGTCGCGGAGGATCATGAAGCCGGGCGTGTGCCACGACTTCTTCATGTCCTCGGCCAGCTTGTCGTAGTCGTTGTCGAAGTATTTGAAGAGAGGCCAGTTCTCAAGCCCGCGTCCGGCGAAGGTCTTCTTGATGTTCTCGCCGGTGATCTCCTTGCCGCTCATGTCGCCGTAGAAGTGGTAGCCGGAGCCCTGCCAGTTGAGGAGCCAGTAGAGCTTGCCGTCGTGGGTGAAGGCGATGTTGGAGGAGCCGATGTAGCCGGAGGCCCACTGGCCGGGAGGCGTGTTGTCGTGGAAGGGGGGCGCGTCCTTGAACTGCTTCCAGTTGAAGCCGTCCCAGCTGTAGGCGAACATGTTGCAGATGCGCTGGTCGGCGGCGACGTATTTGGCGACGAGGCCGCAGTAGGGGCCGCCGTCGTTGTCGCGGAAGAAGAGGGCGCCGTAGTGCTGCGTGCCCACGGGGTCGCCCATGGTGGGCAGCGCGACGTAGGCGCGGTCGTAGTGGAGGCCGTCGTAGGTCCGGAAGACATTGACGAGGCGCGAGATGCGCGGCAGGTTGTCGTAGGGGACGTTCATCGGCTCGTAGCGGCGCAGGATGCGGCCGTGCGCGAAGAAGAAGGCCTTCTCCTCCGGCGCGTACCACTGCCCCGCGTAGTTGTCGTTGCTCTCGTTGCCGACCTCGAGCCCGCCCGGATAGCCGTCCGCCAGAATCGGCTCCTTGCCCAGGACGAGGGACTGGCCGGGCCCCTTGTGCCATGTGGGCCAGTGGGTGCGCGACGGCGGCGTGATGTCCTCCCAGACCTCCATCGACTCGTAGCCGACCTTGCCGGGGGCCTGGAAGGGGATGTGCTTGACCTCCATCTGCGAGACGTCCACGGGACCGTCCTGTTCGGGGCGGTAGAGGCGCCAGTGCTCCTTGCCGTCGGCGCCCTTCTGGGCCTTGGCGGTGGAGAAGCGCATGAGGGTCTTCACGGCGGCCGGCGGCGTGGCGGGCGACTTCTCGCCGGGCGCCATCTGGTGGATGTCCCACTTGTCGGGCTTCGCCGCGTCGGCGGTGCCGAAATACCACTTCTTGGAGGAGAGTTCCCACGCCGCGTTGACGGTGTAGAAGTTCAGCCAGAGCCTGCCGTCTGCGTCGATGCCGGCGGCGCCGCCGTGCTGGAGGCTGGCGTCCTCGGTCATGGGATGGTCGGTGACGGGATAGGCCTCGCAGGTGCCCTGGCGGAATTCGACGTTGTCGGCCGTCTCCAGCTGCCACGTGTCCGGCAGGAAGAGCTTCTTGTTCAGCAGCGAAAGAGTCTTGGGCGGTTCTGGCTCGGGCAGGACCTGGCGGCGCAGCAGCCGCAGGATGAAGCCCTTGGCGCCCTTCTCGGGCGAGTTGTCAAAGATGGTTGTGAGGAACTCGCCGTCCGGCAGCGATTCGACGGGAATGCTGATGACGTTCTCGCCGGGGGCCAGGACCTCCTCGCGGGGCGCCATGGCCTCCTTCATGGACTTGCGCTCCTGGAGGACGATGCGGACGGGCATGGGCGCGTCCGTCAGGTTGTAGAGCATCAGCAGCGCGGGGTCGTTGCCCTCGTAGACGGGCAGGCGGAAGTCGCCGTGCAGCTTCTTCTCAAATTCCAGGCTGGCGGCGTTCGCGTTGCCTGCATAGGGCGTCCAGAAGCCGAGGTTCTGCAGGACGGCCCCCTGGCTGCCGACCAGCGTGAGGGTCGTCTCCATGATGATGTTGGAGTCGTCCTTGCTTTCGAAGTGGCCGCCGACGGCGGGCAGCTGGCCGGCCGTGACGGGGCGCACGATGTGGCCGGCGGAGTTGTGGATGACGCAGTTCACGTCCATTCCGGCGGGCGTGTCGAAGGAGAGCAGGGAGGCCTCGGTGGGCTTGACGGGCTTGTAGACGAGGGTCGCCTCGGCGGCGGTCATGCGCACCGCGATGGCGCCATCTTGTTCTGCGGGAACGATTTCGGCGCCAGTGAGGGCGATGGCGGCGGTGTCGGCCAGCACGTTCTGCCGTCCGGCGAGGTTCATCCTGTCGTCGCAAACGGCCACGAGATTGTCCACGTAGGCGACGTTGCCGATGGGGTAGGAGTTGCCCAGCTGGAGGAAGGCGGGGAGCGCTTCGGAGGCCAGGATGAAGGACTTGCTTTGGGCGACGTTCCCCTCGTCGTCGGTGACGGTGATGGCGTAGCTGCCCTCGGCCAGCTTGAAGGTGGCCTCCATGTGGATCCACTTGTTCGCGTTGACGGTGATGCCGCAGGCGCTGTACTGGTCGGCCTTCTCCGTCATCAGCTTCATCTCGTTGCCGAAGATGATGCCGCCGATGGGCTTCTTGTCGGCGTCGGTGACGAAGAGGTAGCCGATGCCCTGGTAGTCGCAGGAGACGGTGAAATCATGGCCCTTCAGGGCGGGCTTCTCCAGCGGGAGGTGGATCGCCCAGTGGACCTTGGTGGGGCGGCTGATCTTCAGCGCCGTCCCCAGCTCGGGACGGCTCTCCACGGGCGCCAGCGAGAAGTCGTCGGGATGCTCCTCGATGATGGGCGAGGAGGCCGAGAAGTCATTCTTGTAGAGGAGCGTGCTTTCGGCCAATAGCGTCGCCGCGCAGGCGACGAG
>CACZQQ010000281.1 GCA_902783355.1 uncultured bacterium | reverse complement strand
TTCTATGCCCGCCTGAATGTCGCTTGATACAAGGAGTTACGTATTCACTGCCGCACGAGCCGCGCGGCGTGGAGGCCCGAGGGGAAGAGGATGCCGTCCATGCGGTTGCCGGAGGTGTTGGCGACGATGACGTCCAGCGTGTGCCTCCCTCTCGGCAGCGTGCCCAGATCCACGTGCCACGGCGCCCACAGGAGGCGTGTCGCAGGCGCGCCGTCGAGCGAGACGCGGCAGGCGCCGCCCGGAATGTCCATCTGCAAGACGGCGTTGCGTCCATTGCCTTCCACTTCAAAGCGATAGAGGAGTTCTCCGCTGTAGAAGGGCAACCCCTGGCGGCACCAGTCGCCCATGGCCAGCGGCCGCGTGGCGGCGGGAGCCAGCGACAGCTCCATCCGCTGCGGCTTCCGGATGGTCAGCCCGTAGTAGCCGTACAGATTTTCCCCTGAAGTTCCTTCGGAGAGGAGGCCGGCGGCGAAATCGCCCTCCAGCAGCAGGGGCGTTTCGAAAGGCGGCTCCTCCAGGCACCGGAGGCGATGCTGTCCGACGGTGCCTGCAAGCGCGAAACGGCGATAGTCGTCGTCGAAGACGCGGCATGGCTCGCCGTCCGCCAGGCGCACGCCGTCGCAGAGCACCTTGCCGGCCATCGCCGCCGGAACCAGCAGCGACAGGGCCCCGTCGCAAAGCTCCTCCGCAATCTGCCACTCGCGCAACGTCCACAGCGGGACGACATTCGCGTCCAGCCGCCGGACATGCGTCGGCGCAAGCGCCTCCCCTGGGACGCAGGGGCCATTTGTGGCGCGATAGCTCTCATACGGGCCGCCCAGAATGGCGATTTCCCCAGGCTGCAGGGCGATTTGCCAGTGCCTTGCGCCCCAGACGACCGTGCCGCGGAGTTCCTTCTCCGCCCACAGGTTGGCGACCAGAAGGTAGCCGGTGCCGTCGGCGAGCCGCCTGTGCATCCACGCCAGTTCGCCGCCGTCGAAGGTGGCGAGGGGCGGCGGCAGTTCCTCTTCGCCTGTGAGGGGTTCCAGCAGGGTCTTGAAGCGGTTGGCGCGGGCGTGGTCGGTGACGACGTAGTTGACGCATCGGCGGTTCAGGCGGTCGCAGAGGCGGTGGACGGCCGCGCCCTCCGCCTTGCCCGCCAGAATCTCCTCCGAGGGATCCAGCACGCCGACGGGATCGGCATATTCGCCGTCGGCCGCCGCGCGGCATGCGAAGGCCAGCCAGTCGTTGAACTCGCGGAGGCCGTGGCGCAGGCTGCCTTGCAGGAACTCAGGCGGCGCGAAGTACTTGGTCACGCCAAAGAGCCTATGGTGGACGGCGTGCGGCACCAGTAGGTTGATGCCCTGCATGATCTGCCATGCGGCGATGCGGCGCAGAAGGGTGAAGTCGGCGCTCCAGCCGGTGGCGGCGAAGAGTTCGCACAGGGCGCGCCGGTGCCCGTCCAGCCAGGCTGCCGAGGCGGCGTACTTGGCCCGCAGGTCGTCGGCGGTGGCGGCGAAGGCCGGATGGCCGAAGGCGTCGTCGGGCGGCTGGCCCAGCGTGGCCATGGGCGTGAAGAGGCGCGCCAGCGTGTAGTGGGTGCCGCTGTCGAGGCAGGCGAGTTCGTGGTCGGTGCCTGGGCAGTCGGAATGGCTTAGCAGCGCGAGCGGGAGCCCCTCCGTGTAGAGGGAGCTCCGGTCGCATTCGTGCCGTGAAAAGGGGCCGGTGTCGGAGGTATGGAAGGAGTAGAGGACGCCGTGGGCGCGGCACCATTCGTGGTTGTTGCGGAACCATTGCTGGTAGAGGTCGCCCGCCAGCAGCCAGTAGTCGCGGTTCAGCTGCGGATTGCGGCCGTCCCACAGTTCCGCGAAGCGGCTTTCAAGCGGATAGCCGTAGCGCTCCTGGAAGAGCCGTCCGAATTCGCGCGACCACGGGAAGTAGGGTTCGTCGCCTATCAGTTTGCGGACGTGGTGGTTGAAGCGGCGATTGTCGGCGTCTGAAAAGAAGCCGCTGATGCCGTCGCCGAAATAGGGTGCGAAGCGTCGGTAGTACTCTTCGTAGCCGAACTGGATGAAGAGGCGGGAGCTCTCCGGCTCCTCGAAGGCGGGAAAGCCCCACGGGACTTCGACGGGCACGATGCGTCCCTCTGCGTCCCTGTGCAGCCGCCATTGCGACAGCTCGGGGGCGACGGCGGCGATGCGGCCGCCTGCGTCCCCTGGCGGGAAATCGAAGCCGTCATTGATCCACAGCTGCATCCTGCGGGCGCGGGCCGCCTGCGCGAAATGGCCCACGGCCTTGAACCACGCGTCGCTTAGGAAGCCGTCTGGCTCGAAGCCCGTGGGCGGCTTGTTGAAGAAAATGCAGCCGCCGTAGCCTGCCTCCTGGAGGTGCGCCATGGCCTCTTCTGCCACATTGGCGGAGAGCGCCTCCGGCTCGTGCGTGTTGATGAAATAGAAGGGCAGCGGACGGTATGTATCTAACTCGTTCATAACAAAGCAGTTATAAACAACGCAATGGTTTTGGCAGGGAAGTGGCTTCTGCGTAGTGCGCATAATGTAATGGTGTTCGAAAAAACGACGGCGTGCATTGAAAAGCGCCCTCAGAAATATATAGTATAAAGACCATCGCGCCGAACATCTCATTGGGAGAGGAGAGAAGATGAAGACGGAAGTGCTGTTTTCCTTTGATGCGGAAGACTATACGACCCAACGGAATGCGGACGCCATCCTTGCGTTGGCCAACATGCTGACGGAGGAGGGCGTGACGGGCCATTTTGCCGTCGTGGGGCTTCTGGCGCAGCAGTTGGCGAGCTGGGGGCGTCAGGATGTTCTGGAGGCGCTGGCGCCCCATGTCATCGGCTGCCACAGCTACAGCCATTCCATGCATCCCGTCATGGCGGAGATGAGCGACATCGAGGACTACGAGACGGCCAGCCGCCGCGTCGCGGAAATGGAGCGGAAGGGGCTTGACATCATTCGCAATGTATTCAAGGGCAAGGAGATCCTCTTTGCCGTGCCGCCGGGGAGCGACACCTCCTACACGGCCCAGTACTTCTATGCGGAGCAGGGGATTCCCTTCTATTTCGACACGCCGGTTTGCGACAAGGAGAACTCGCTTCTGGACTACTGCTCCCTGACGCAGATCCCCTACACCATCGCCGTGGAGCAGATCTTCATGGGCAGCCGCCCGATGGACGTGGAAAGGCTTCTGGATGAACTCAGCGCAAAGCGCCGCGTCATCCTCTACCATCATCCCAACATGTCGGTGAAGAAGGTCTTCTGGGACAAGCTGAACTACAATGGCCACAACGAAAGAGCGTTTGGCGACTGGATCGAGGCGGAGGACAGGCCGCTGGGGGAGACACTCGCCTTCTGGAGCAACTACCGCCGCCTGATACGCCGCCTGAAGGCGGACGAGCGCTTTGTCGTTACGGACGCCTATGCGCTCCTGCGCGAGCGGAAGAGGCATCTGCCTCCCGCATTGACACGGGAGAACATCCCGCCGATTGCCGCCGAATTGAGCAAGTCGCTTGCCCCGAAGCCGATAGGTTCCTATTGCGTGTCGGACATCTTCTACGCCATGGCGGAGTTCCTCAAAGGCGGCACGGCCTACGTCCCCGGCTTGGTCAAGGGCTTCCTGTCCAGGCCGGAGGGCATCCGGAAGCCCGTCACGGTCTCCAGAGACGCCATCCGTCAGGC
Source organism: uncultured bacterium (assembly GCA_902783355.1). Next base: position 5,803 of record CACZQQ010000281.1, on the reverse strand, counting down.
GGCTGGCCAGATCAAGACAGGCGCGTTCGTTCCAGGGCAAATCCGCGTGGGTGACGCCCTGCTGGGGCCGGCGGATTACCTCTTCGCCATGGCGGAGGCGCTGTGTTCAGGGGCGGCAGAGGTCACGCTTCAGCCGCGCCCGCAGCTGGTGGACATCAGCGACCTGCCTAAGCTGGAGGCGCTGGCGTTGAAGGGCAAATGGCTCTTCTCCCCTGACTTCCAGGACAGCTACGTCAGCGACCGCCTGCGCCTGCAGGCCTGGACCCTGCGGAAATACGGCTATTGAGAAAAACGACGTACATTCCATAAAACATGAGAGACCATCATGAAGAAAGTCCTTGACATTGCCGCGATTGCGCAGCGCGCCAAGCAGGCCGCGCGCGAACTGGCCGTCGCCTCTGGAACGGCGCGCGCCGCCGCCCTTTCGGCGATGGCGGAACAGCTTGAGGCCGTCCGCGAGGAGCTTTTGGCCGCCAATGCGGCGGACATGGCGGCCGCCCGCAAGAAGGGCGTCAGCGAGGCCTTCCTCCACCGTCTTGAAATCACCGACAAGATATTCGCCTACATGAAGAAGCGGCTTGTCGAGGCGGCGGCGCTGCCCGATCCCGTGGGGCGGATTCTGGAGGGGCGCACGATGCCGTCCGGCCTGCGCGTGTCGAAGGTGGCAGTGCCGCTGGGCGTCGTCGCCATCATCTACGAGGCGCGGCCCAACGTGACGACGGACGCGGCGGCGGTGGCGCTCAAGTCCGCCAACGCGGTCATCCTGCGCGGCGGCTCGGAGTGCCTGCGCACCAACCGCGTGCTGGTCAAGGCGATGCGGCAGGCCATTCGCGGCGCGGGGCTGACGGAGGAGGCCGTGCAGTTCATCGACAGCCCCTCCCACGAGGCGGTGCAGGAGCTGCTGTCGCGCGACGCGGAGATCGACGTGGTCATCCCGCGCGGCGGCAAGAGCCTCATCCAGGCCATTGCGCAGGGGACGCGCATTCCCGTGCTCAAGCACTACGACGGCATCTGCCACCTCTACGTCGCCGAATCGGCCGACCTCAAGAAGGCGGTGGAGATCGTCGTGAATTCCAAGACGCAGCGCGTGGAGGTCTGCAACGCGCTGGAGACGCTGCTTGTGGACAGACGCGTGGCGCGGAAGTTCCTGCCTGCGTTGGCGCGTGCGCTGAAGGCCCGCGGCGTGGAGATCCGCGGCTGCGCGCAGACGCGGGAGATCCTGCCGGAGGCGCAGCCTGCCACGGACGCCGACTGGGACACCGAATACCTCGCCCCCATCCTCTCCATCCGCGTGGTCGACGGCCTGCCGTCGGCGATGGAGCATATCGCGCGGCATGGCTCCGGCCACACGGACGGCATCATCACGCAAAGCCTCGCCGAGGCGCGCGCCTTCGCCGCCGGCGTCGACTCCGCCTCCATCATGATCAACGCCTCGACGCGCCTCTCCGGCGGCGGCGACTACGGCATGGGCGCGGTCGTCGGCATCAGCACAGGCAAGCTTCATGCGCGCGGCCCCGTCGGCCCCGCCGAACTGTGCTCCTACAAATGGATTGCCGAGGGCGATGGCCATCTTCGCGACTAGAAGAAAGGAAAGACGACAATGGCAATGAAAGCGGTTTTTGGCGACGGTCTGCATGACGACACGGCGGGCATCCAGGCCCTGCTGGACACGGGCGCCCCATGCGTGGCGCTTCCTCCGCCGCAGGCCTTCTATCTCATCTCAAGGCCCCTCGTCCTCCACAGCAACCAGGAGCTACGTCTGGACAGATGGAGCGAGGTGCGCCTCGCGCCGAAGAGCAACTGCCACATGCTGACCAACGACGACTACGAAAAAGGCAACCGCAACATCGCCGTGACAGGCGGCATCTGGAACGGCGACAACCTCCAGCAGGCGCCGAATCCGCAGATGGTGGCGGCACACGACGTGCGCGAGCCGGGCCGTGTGCGCCGCATGGCGGTGCCGCCGGATTGGCCGGCGGATCCCGTCACGGGCCGGCCGCAGCCCCTGGACCATAATGCGCCGTGGCATCCGAAACGCTATTGGGGCGACCTGACGCGCTTCGTCAATGTGCGCGGCTTCTCCATGGTCGGCGTGACCTTCAAGAATCCCGTCACCTACGCCATGCACGCCGCCAAGCTGGTCGATTTCACCTTCGCCGACATCACCTTCGACTTCAACGAGGGGAACCCGTCCCCCAACAACATGGACGGCCTGCATTTCGACGGCGGCTGCCGCTTCGGACGCATCGCCAACGTCCACGGCGCCTGCTATGACGACATGCTGGCCTTCAACGCGGAGGACGGCACGGTGGATTCGCCCTGCATGGGGCCGATTTCCGACATCGAGGTGGACGGCGTCTTCGCGGAGCGCACCCACTCCTGCGCGCGCTTCCTCTCCAACGGCTCGCGCATCGCCAACATCACCATCCGGAACGTCCACGGCAGCTTCTACCGCTATGCCTTCGGCTTCACCCACTACTTCCCCGAACGCCCCCTGCGCGGCTGCTTCGACGCGCTTTCGTTCGAGAACCTCTTCATCTCGAAGGCGCTGCCGCTGGAGAGCGACTGGAACTGCTGCCCCGACTGGGGCCTCTTCTGGGGCGAGGGCAGGGGCGACCTCGGTTCCATCCGCGTCACCGGCCTCCATCGCATCGAGGAGACGACGCCCACACCCTGCTTCGAGTTCGCCCGCGACTTCACCGTCGGCCAGATGGCCGTCGAGCACAGCACCGTCGAGAACCGCCATGCGGCCCCTGTCGATTTCATCCGGAACGACGGCCAGATCGGAAGCCTCTTCCTGCGGGACATCAGCCTTCACAGCGCCGACGGCGCGGGGCCCGTCGCCGAAACCGCCGGCGACGGCCGCATCGGCCGCCTTGTCCGCGACGGGAAGGGATGAACATTCCCGTCATTGCGAAAAAGTTCGTAACGAAAATTTTCGTATGAATGTTACTTACTCCATAATAACAAGTTAGCAATAAAGGATTCCCATGTTGATTGCAGGCTGGACGAGTTCGTACGAGTTGTTGGGAAGCGAGATTGCGCTTCGGCAGGAGCAGGGTTACCTTGGCGTCGAGGAAATCCGCCGTGCCTTTCTGGCGCTGGACCGCAGTCAGGACAACGAGGCGCAGATGCGCGACCTCTATGCGCGGCTTGAGGCCCTGGAGGTCTCGCCGGATTTCCCCTATGTCGAGCCATCGGAGCTGGCGGACATCCGCGCCGCGCGCCCCGCGCCGGTCCCCCTGCCGGAATGCACGCTGGACGACGATGCGCTGCTCGACCGCCTCCACGGCGGCTGGACGGGCCGCGCCGTCGGCTGCGCACTTGGCAAGCCTGTCGAGGACATGGGCGTAGGGCAAGGCTTCCGGGGCATCCGCAAGTACCTGGAGAACCGTGGCCAGTGGCCGCTGCGGGACTTCTTCTCGCTTCGGGATGTGGGCGACGGTCTGGAACTCCGCTGCCCGCGCTCCTGCAAGGAGAACATCCGCTTCATGGAGGAGGACGACGACATCTGCTACACGCTCGTCGGGCTGCTTCTGCTGGAGAAGCATGGGCGGAACTTCACATCGCGCGACGTCGCGGAGATGTGGAACTGCCGGCTGCCGATGGCCTTCGTCTGCACGGCGGAGCGTCAGGCGCTGCTGAATTACAATCTATTCCGCCATAACATGAAGGACGGGTTCGACAAGGAACTGCTTCGCACTTACAACAACCCCTACCGCGAGTGGATTGGCGCGCAGATCCGCGCGGACTTCTTCGGGTTCGCCTCGCCCGGCAGGCCCGAACAGGCCGCCGAGTTCGCCTGGCGGGACGCCTCGTGGACCCACGAGCGGAACGGCATCTACGGCGAGATGTTCATCGCCGCCGTCGAGGCCGCCGCCTTCGTGACAGGCGACCCGCTGCAGCTCGTGGCGGCCGGGCTGGCGCAGATTCCCGCCCAAAGCCGTCTTGCCGAGAAGATCCGCCGCACGGTCGAGAAGACCACGCGGGAGAGGCCCGACGTGGACGCCTTCATGACGTGGGTGGAGCAGGAGTGCCCCGGCTTGTCGCCCGTCCACACCATCAACAATGCGATGATCTGCGTGTACGCGCTCCTGATGGGCGGGATGGACCCCGACCGCACCGTCGAGCTCGCCGTCTCCTGCGGCTATGACACCGACTGCAACGGCGCGACCGCCGGCGCCATTGCCGGACTGGTCCGCGGGCAGCGCGCCTTCGGCGGGATGCTTGCTCCCCAACTCAACGACACCATCCAGGCCAACTTCTCCGAGTTCATGTGCGTGAGAATGGCCGATCTGGCCAGGCGCTCCCTCGCCGTGGCGAGGAGAATCAACTGACGCGGGACAGGCCGCCGCCCGAATTCCCATCCGTCTCAAAACCAAAAGGAAACTGAAATGTCAAGAGTGTTTTTCGCATTGATGATGGCGGTGCTGTCCTGTGCCGTTTTGGCGGGGACGCGGCGGCAGTTCGACCTGGACCGCATTGGCGAGCATGTCGGCAGCCGCGGCGCCGAACCGTGGACATGGGTCTTCTACGGCGATTCCATCACGCATGGGGCGCGGCACACCTGCGGCTGGCGCAGCTTCCCCGAGATTTTCCATGAGCGCGTGCGCGGAGAGTATCTCATGAAGAACGAGATGGTGATCAACTCCGGCGCCAGCGGCTACAGCACGTTCGAGCTGCTTTCGGAGAATTTCTATCACCGGATGCTCAGGCGCTTTCATCCACAGGTGGTCTTTCTGCTCATCGGCATCAACGACATCGTCCATCCCAAATGCGGCGGCGCCGAGGGCTTCCGTCAGCGGCTGGAGACGCTGGTCAAGCGCATCCAGGACGACGAGGCGATTGTGGTGCTGCAGACCTACCCCACCATCCAGCTGGTCACCAACCCGACGCAGCCGCATCATCAGGGCTATATCCAGCGCTTCCATGAACTCCAGGCCTTCAACGACGTGATTCGCGACACCGCCGAGAAGTTCGACACGATTCTCGTCGACCACGAAGCGTATTGGAAACGTAATTCACTTGATTCCAATGAGTTAGATTCATGGCGAGGGGACCCCATCCACCCAGGCGCCAAAGGCCATCTGGAGATGGCCAGACTGCTACTTCAGACGCTGAACCTCTATGATTCCAACAGCACCTGCTGCCAGGTGGAGGCGGGCGGCAAGGCGGCGACGGCTGCCACGGTGGCGGAGGAGAGGCCCTCCGTCCATGCCGCCGGCAAGGTGGTCTTCAGACAGGATTTCGACACCGATTTCGAAATCGGGCCCCTGCCGCAGAAGCGCGATTTGGCGGACGGCGCGTGGCGGACGGTCAATAGCTTGAGCGGCGGCATCGTCGCCGAGGGCGTCAATGGCTCCAAATGCCTAAAAGTCATGCGCGACGGCGAGGCCGGAATCGGCATCTTCCGGCTCGCCGCCCAACTGGCGGACAATCAAGACTACCAGGTCTCGTTCAAGGTGAAGCTCGCCCCCGACCACGGCGTGGCCCTGCAGTTCGTCCGCTACGGCAAGGGAACCATCGGCGGCGTCCTGTTGTTTGCCGGCAAGGATGTCCAGGCCTATGATGCCGCCTCCAACTGGACAAGCTGCGCGACCAATTTCCTCTTGCCTGCCAACGAGTTCACCGAATGCCGCATCCGCTTCAACGCCGCCCAGAGGCAGTATGTGGTCACGCTGATGGACCGCAACCAGACGCCCCATGCAGGCAAGGGACACCCATATCTGGCGGAGTTCGCGGCGGACGAGATCCGGTTCTTCAACGTCCTGCCGCAGAAGTGCTACTCGCTGATTGACGACCT
>CACZQQ010000280.1 GCA_902783355.1 uncultured bacterium | reverse complement strand
TAGGTTACCCAAGTGGCCAACGGGGGCAGACTGTAAATCTGCTAGCTATGCTTTCCGTGGTTCGAATCCACGACCTACCACCATCTTCCAAATGAGGGACTTACGGCACATCCGCAAGTCCCTTTTTCTTTGTCTGGCATATCTTACTGCGGCAAGAAGTGCACGGCCCGTGCCGTGCTGTTGGTTCCCGGTACCTCGCAGAGCATGGGGAAGGTGCTTGTGTTGGGGATGAAAAGGATATTTCAAGCCTCAAGAGTAATTCTTCAGGCTGAAAAGTTTATTTTGCCTTTTTGTCATTCAGACGCCGTCGCCTGCGAGAGGCGGTTCGACGGACGAGGGAAGAGTTTTTCGGTTGGGCGAACAACAAAAATACATTCCATGATTACATTAGACTCAAATTCAAAGGCATCTCTTTTCGCGGCGCCTTTTCCATGTGTCCAACCGACATGCGCAACGGCTTCATCCACCATGCTGAAACCTGAATCCAACTACGCCTTCCGCAAGCGTCTCGACCAAGTGCACCGCCCCAACATCCGGCTGGCCGACGCCGTGCCCGAATCCAACGAGGCCGTCCTCGACGACACGTGGCGTATCGTGCTGCCGGAGGGCGCAAGCCCCTTCATGCTGCGGACGGCGCAGGACCTGCAGGACTATCTGGCGGTCAGCCAGGGCGTCTTCGTCGCCATCCGGCCGTCGGGACGCGGCGCGGGCGGCGCGGGCGGCGTCATCCGCCTGGGGACGGCCGACGACTTCGCGTCGCTTCCGGGGGCGAAGCCGCAGAAGGCGCGCGGATATCGCTTAATCATTGCAGTGCAAGAAGTTATCGTATGCGGAAAGGACGAGCGCGGGGTGGCGCAGGGCTGCTATCGCCTGGAGGACGTCATGAATTTGCGTCTGGCGCCCTTCCTGCCGTTGGGCGACACGCTGCGCGAGCCGCTCTTCGCGCCGCGCATGGTCCATTCCGGCTGGGGCAACGACGTCTTCCCCGACAGCTACCTCAAGCTTGTCGCGCACGCGGGCATCGACGCGCTGCTGGTCTTCGTCAAGGGCATCAACCTGACGCACACGGGCTATCTGGACTTCAACGACCTCATCGAGCGGGCGGAGGCGCAGGGCCTCGACGTCTACTTCTACAGCTACTTCAAGAACCGCCTGCATCCGGACGACCCGAACGCGGAGGCCTACTACGACGGCATCTACGGCGACCTCATCCGCCACTTCCCGAAGGTCAAGGGCATCGTCTTCGTGGGCGAATCCTGCGAGTTCCCGACGAAGGACGAGCACGCGAAGGGGTGGCTGCGGCTGGATCCGCCGCCGCCCGGCCACGAGCACGACCGCCGCCCCTCGCCCGGCTGGTATCCCTGCCGCGACTATCCGCAGTGGCTGGACGTGGTGAAGCGCGTCATGCGCCGCCAGAAGCCCGACCTGGACATCGTCTTCTGGACCTACAACTGGGGCTACCAGCCGGAGGAGCCCCGCCTCGACCTCATCCGCCATCTGCCCACCGACATCTCGCTGCAGGTCACCTTCGAGATGTTCGAGGACATCGAGAAGGAGGGGGTCATGACGCGGTGCGTGGACTACACGGCCTCCTTCGCGGGGCCGGGCCACTACTTCTCGTCGGAGGCGCGGGAGGCCGCGAAGTGTGGAATCCCGCTCTACGCGATGTCGAACACGGGCGGCCTCACGTGGGACATCGGCGTCATCCCCTACGAGCCCATCCCCTACCAGTGGCATGAGCGCTGGCAGGCGCTGGAGAGGGCGCGGCGCGACTGGGGCCTCCAGGGCCTCATGGAGAGCCACCACTACGGCTGGTGGCCCTCCTTCGTCTCCGAGCTGAGCAAGGAGCAGTTCTGGTCGAACGCGGAGGATTTCGGCGCGCACATCGCGAAGATTGCGCGGCGCGACTTCGGGGCGGCGGGCGCGGCGGAGGCGCTGGCCGCCTGGAAGGCGTGGAGCGACGCCTTCCGCCTCTACCCGCCCACCAACCAGGACCAGTACGGCCCCTTCCGCATCGGCCCCGCCTACCCGCTCCTCTTCCAGGGGCAGGAGGCCGCCGTCCCCGCCGTCCCCTACGCCCACCACGGCAACACCATCGTCATCACGAAATACGACTTCCGCAATCCGGAGCGCGTGGAGGGCGAAATCCGCCTGCTGGAGCGCATGAAGGCGCTCATGGAGGAGGGCTGCGCGCGGCTCCAGGCCGCCCGCCGCCACACGCCCGCCGGCCGCGCCGACGACGCCGACTACATGCTCAACCTCGGCGAATACATCTGCCGCTGCGTCCAGACCACCATCCACACGAAGCGGTGGTACCAGCTGGACAGGCGGCTGGCGGTGGACGGCGGCCCGAGGGAGGCCCGCGAGGAACTCTGCCGCAGGATGGTTGCGCTGGCGGCGGCGGAGCAGGCGAACGCGGAGGCGGCCATCCCGTGCGTCGAGCGCGACTCGCGCCTCGGCTGGGAGCCGACCATGGAGTATCTGGGGGACGCGGCGCACATCCGCTGGAAGCTGGGGCTCCTGCAGGACATCGTCGACAACCAGATTCCCGCCTATCTCAAACGGCTGGGATGACCGCATGCCGGCTACAGATGTGGCGCCCTTGCAGGGCGCAGATTTGTTTCTTGTTTCCTTGTTTCCCTCCCCCGGGTTCCTTGCCCCCTTCGGGGGCTTCGTCACCCGGGGCTAACCTATGTGTCGCCCCTGACGGGGCGTTGCAGGGTCGCGCCAGCGTGCACAACCGCCCCTCTTGGGAAACGCCACTGTGCCAGCCTTGTGGGGCGTCGCAGGGTCGCGCCAGCGTGCACAATCGCCCCCCTTGGGAAACATAGCCAACAACCCCGTGAAGGCGGACTGGACAAAGGCCCCTGTTTTTTTGTCATAGGGCCCAGATGGTATCGGGCTTGGG
>CACZQQ010000279.1 GCA_902783355.1 uncultured bacterium | reverse complement strand
ACGGACAACCGTACAGTACCTAAATTAACAGGCAATGAAAAAGAAAACCACCCAATGGACGACGCGCGGCTTCGAGGCCTTCCGCGCTGGCACCTTCGGCAACGGCGGCCACAACCTCTATGTCTCCCGCAAGGGCGTCCTCCAGCGCATCTACCAGTACGACCTGAACCACAACGGCTACTTCGACTTGGTCTTCTCCAACTGCCAGCCGCACCACGAATCCGCCCCCGCCTACGTCTACAGCCGCGACGGCGAGACGCCCGTCAAGCTGCCCTCCATGGGCAACATCTCCGGCCTGGCCGTGGATCTGACCGGCGACGGCCACAGCGACATCGTGCTGGCCGGCTGCAGCGACGCGGCGGCCCCCTTCGCCGCCTCCGACATCTATTTCGGCAGCGACGAAGGCTACTCCGAAAACCGCCACATCCGCATCCCGACGCCCTTTGCCACCAGCGTGGCGGCCGGCCGCTTCGACGGCGGCGCGCGCCCTGCCCTCGCCTTCGCCCTCACCGTCTACAAGACTGTCCGCGTCTTCTACCAGAAGGGACTCTGCCTGGAATGGCTGCGCTTCACCGACCTGCCCATCGAATGCAGCCAGCTGGCGGCCGGCGACCTGGACGGCGACGGCTATGACGAGCTCATCGTCCGCAAGGGCGATTCCACCGAGACCACCATCTACTGGGGCGGCCCCGACGGCATCAACGTGGAGCGCTTCACCGTCGTGCCCGGCGTCCCCGCCGACCAGACCGTCCCCGTGAACGGCACGAAGACGAACCCGAGCCCGCTGGAATCCCGCCGCACGGGCGAGCGCCTGCTGCAATGCGTCCTCTACCGCTCCCAATGGCTCTTCACCCTCTCCACGGGCAAGAAGGTCATCTTCTTCGGCGCGGACAAGCAGCGGCAGGTCACGCAGGTGTTCGAGCTGGAGGCGGGCATGGCGAACGCCGTGGCGATGGCCGACCTGGACGGCGACGGCCACGAGGAGGCCGTCGTCGCCACGAACACCTCCGATCCGGAGAATCCCTCCGAAAGCGAGCTGAGCTACATCTACTGGGGCGGCGCGGACGGCTTCAGCGAGGAGCGCCGGAGCACCATCAAGACCGCGCGCGCCACGGACGTGGCCATCCTCTCGCGCGACGAATTCATCGTCGGCCAGGGCGAATGCCACCGCCACTACGACAACGACGCCCTCATCTTCCAGGTGAAGCCCAACCACGAGGTCACTCTGGCGGACAGGAAGCACGGCGGCTACATCCGCCGCGTCTTCCCGCTGCGCCACCCGGGCCGCGCCAGCGACATCCTCCTCGTCAACACGCACGACCGAAGCTCCGTCGGCTGCGACCACGCCAACATCTACTGGGGCGGCCCCGACGGCTTCCGCGCCGACCGATGCACGCAGGTGCCCGCCTGGTGCGGCGTCGATTCCATCTACGCCGACCTGGACGACGACGGCTGGGCGGAGCTGGTCGTCTGCAACAATTCGGAGGAATCGCTGGACCTGGACCCCGGCCACCACGTCCACCACTTCGGCCCGGAGGGCTTCCAGCCGGAGAAGAGCTACACGCTGGAGGTCAAGGGCGGCTGGGGCGGCTTCGCGGCCGACCTGAACCGCAACGGCTACCTCGACATCGTGACCGTCTGCAACCACTACTGCGACATCAAGATCTTCCACGGCGGCCCCGACGGCTTCACGCCCGAGATCCTGAGCCTGGAGGGGCGCGGGAGCCCCCGCTGGATTGTCGGCGTCGACCTCAACAAGAACGGCTATCTGGATCTCGTCGTGCCGCTCATCACCACCGACCGCACGCTCATCTTCTGGGGCGGCCCCGAAGGCTACTCCATGGCCAACCACTCCGAGCTGGCGGTCTACAAGGGCGTCTGCGTGCACGCGGCCGACCTCACCAAGAACGGCTACCCCGACCTGCTCATCGGCACCCACACGCAGACCCCCAGCCAAGGCGAACTGACGCCCCACGACCCGCACCACTCCTTCCTCCACATCTACTGGAACGGCCCCGAAGGCCTCAGCGAGAACAACAAGTGCATCCTGCGCGGCGACGCCGTCGACTCCATCGCCGTCGCCGACTTCAACAACGACGGCTGGCTGGACGTCTTCCTGGGCAGCTACCATGGCGGCCGCGACCGCGACATCAACAGCTTCATCTACTGGAACCGCCAGGGCCACTTCAGCTTCTACGACCGCGAGCACCTCTTCACCCACTCCTGCTCCGGATGCGTCGCCGCCGACTTCAACGACGACGGCTTCGT
>CACZQQ010000278.1 GCA_902783355.1 uncultured bacterium | reverse complement strand
GTCTCCGGCAGGAAGTCGCGCTCCGGCAGGGGCAGCCTCTGCGTGCGGATGTCCTCCGCCGTGAGGCCGGTGCCCGTATGGCGTTCGCAGACACGCGCATATTTCTCCAAATCAAGATGATGTGAAATAGCGTATTCGCGGAGCATCTGGCCGCCGATGAGGCCGTGCGCCATGTAGTCGGCCGTGCCTTCGCAGAGGATGGAGGGGGCGTGGCAGCGGCCCACGCCGATGTCGTGCAGCAGGGCCGCCTGGATGACATCCGCCTCGTCGCAAATGGCCGGGTCGGGGCCGCGCCGCAGGAGGTCGAGTGCCTTGTCGCGGACCTGCGTGCTGTGCTTCAGGAGGAGCGTCCGCAGCGGCGTCTCCTCCGGATAGAAGGAACGCAGGATCTCCATGGCGGCGGCGTTGGCGGCCGCCAGGCGGCTTTCGTCAGCGGCCACGGCGCGCCTCCTCCAGACGCATGAGGACGCGGTAGGCCTCCGTCACGCTCCAGGCCTGCGCGCAGCAGCCGCGCACGGCGTGCGGCGCATCGCCGTCCAGGATCTCCGGCAGCTGGCCGAGGCAGGCGCGCTCCATGGTCAGCGCGGCCGTCTCCAGCAGGGACTGGGCGGCGTCCACGGCGCTTTCGCCGTAGGTGACATGGAGGGCCTCGCAGTAGAGCGGCAGGAGGAAGCCCCACGCGGTGCCGTTGTGGTAGGCGGGCTTGCGGCGCGTGTCTTCGTCGCCCGCATAGTGTCCCCAGTAGGGATTGGCGGGGTCGTTGAGCAGGCGGCCGCCGTTGCCGTGGACGGGCAGGCGGTAGTTGACGGTGTGGCTGGCGAGGGAGCGGAGGGCGCCGGGGACGAGGAGTTCCGCGCAGGCCTGCAGGATGTGGCGCCGCAAGTCGGTCTCCTGCGCGAGTCCCATCGTGATGGCGTAGAGCTGGTTGGGACGGCAGGCGTCGTCCGCGACCGCCGCCGCCGCGCTCTGGCCGCGCTTTGCGTGGAGGCAGTCGGACAGGCCCGTGAACTTGCCGGCGGGGTAGTATTTTGCGAAGGAGGCGGCAACCTGCGTCGCGAGGTCGCCGTAGCCCTTGCCGGGCAGGAAGCGCTCCAGCAGGGAGAGTGCGTTGAACCAGAGGGCCTGGATGTCGACGGGATAGCCTTCGCGCGGCGTCGCGGCGGGGTAGTTGGTGTCCATCCACGTGAAGTGGGCGGGACTGAAGACCAGCGCGCTTTCGGCATCCATCTTGATGCCGTTGGCTGTACCTTTTATATAATTGTCGGCGATGGACTGGAGGATGTCAATGAGCGTGCGGCCGCGGCAGTCCGCGAAGAGGATCTCGTCGCCGGCGGCGTCAAGATAGTCGCGGACGGCGGCGAAGAGGAGCAGCGGCGCGTCGGTGGTGTCGCGGTTGGATATGTCGCTGCCCGCGATCATGTTGGGGAGGGTTCCGCCCTCTTCGTAGGAGGCGAAGACCTGAATGATGGAGCGCGCCTCCGCGAGACGGCCGGCGGCGATGAGGCCGCGCGTGCAGATGAGCGTGTCGCGCCCCCAGTCCAAGAACCACGGATAGCCTGCGATGACGGAGTGGAAGTCGCTGCGGCGGACGACGAAGGCGTCCAGCGCGCGCTCCAGGGCCGCCCGCAGGGTCAATGTTGTAACTCCTTTGTGCGCAACAACTTGCGCATTTGAATCATCGGCGGGGGCGCCATCGGCCGTGGCGGTGAGCAGGAGGGTCTCGCCGCCGCGGAGGGCGCCCTTGAAGTAGCCCGGGCTGAAGAGGTCGCCCTGGGCATGGAGGCCGCGCTCGGCCTCAAGGCGGTGGGGCAGGGCGTAGGCCCATTCGGGGGCGGCGTTGTAGGCGACGGCGGGGCCGACGGCGCGCAGGCTGAGGGTGCGGCCGCACTCCAGATGGAAGTCGAACCCGTCGGCGTGAGGCGTGAGGCGTGTCGGGAAGACGCGCTCCGCGCCGCCCATGGCGGCGGTGTTGGCGTGGATGCTGCGGTCGTCCACGTCGGGGCGCACAAGCAACGTCACGGGCTGTTCGGCCTCCAGCTCGTTGTAGTCGACGGGCAGGGCGCGCGCCTCCTCCTCCTCGGCGGGCGGCATGAGGCGCGTGAAGGCGAGGCGCATGGCGCCGCTCTGCGCGTCCAGCGTGTAGTCGGCCCGCAGGCGGATGTTCTGCCCCATGCCCGTGTGCACGATGAAGTTCCATTGGAGGGCGTTGGCGCCGACGACGGCGAAGTCCTCCTGGCAGTCCAGGTTGAGCTCCTGGGAGAAGTCGCTGTGGATGACCCAGACGCGGCAGCGGGGGAGGACGACGCGGCGGTCGACGGGCATCTCGTCGCTCGGGTTGATGGCCAGGAGGGCGTCGTACTGGCTGTCGATGCGGCTCCAGGCGGCGCGCAGGAGGCCGTAGGCGCCGAGGCGCGTCGTGGCCAGCCCGCCATGCTGCGGCGTGATCTGGGTGGCGGCGAGGCGCGTCGTGACGCGGACGCGCGCGTGGTCGGGGATGAGGAGGAGGGGGTTCTGGAGGCGCTGCGGCGCGCCGTCGCCCGCGAAGAGGGTGAGGCGCAGCTGCGCGTCGGTAAAGGCGGTGGGCTCCACCGTGGGGTTGAAGAGGGCGAAGTAGCGGCCGTCCTCGCGGGGGATCGACATGACGTGCTGGCGGCACTGTCCGCCGATGAGGAGGTCGGCGCTGAAGCGGCTGGCGCAGTTGATGAGGATGTGGTGTCGCGGCGGAATCGGGATGCAGCGCGTGGTGTCGTGTTCCGGATGCCATTCCACGACAGGAAGATAGTTCTTTTCTCCCGTGAGGCGCTTCAGGAACTCGAGGGGGTTCCTGTAGAGGGCGTCCGCGTAGGCGTTGAGGTCGTCTTCAGTCAGTTCACGGTCGCCGAAGCGCTCCGTGAAGAAGTGGATGACGGTGGCGCGCAGCTGCTGCCGCTGGTTGGCGTCGTAGGGCTGGAGGGGGAGGCCGGCGCGGCGCGCGGCCGCCTCCGCGCCCGTCAGGCAGAGGACCTCGCCCGGCTGGAGGGAGAGGGCCATCTGGCACTGGAGGTAGCGCGTGCCGACCGTCCGCCCCGTGAGCAGGTCCACGGGCGCCGTGCCCGGGTCGAACTCCTGG
>CACZQQ010000277.1 GCA_902783355.1 uncultured bacterium | reverse complement strand
TGTATGCGGGAGAGGCCCGGAATGCTGCGCGGCACGCCGTCCATCGGCCCCTTGCGGCGGGCTTGTTCGCCGCCCTCGCCGGCCTTGGAGGCGTTCCAGAAGGCAAGGGCCTCCGCCGCGTCGGCGGCGCGCTTCTCGCCGAAGACATGCGGATGGCGGCGGACGAGCTTGCGGGCCTCCTCGTCGGCGACCTCCTCCAGCGTGAACTCGCCCGCCTCCTCCGCGATCTGGCCGTGGAGGGCCACCTGAAGGAGCAGGTCGCCCAGCTCCTCGCGGACGCCCTCCAGGTTGTCCTCTTCAAGCGCGTCGATGAACTCGCCGCACTCTTCCACCAGGTTCTTCACGATGGAGCGGTGGGTCTGCGCGCGGTCCCACGGGCAGCCGTCGGGCGCACGCAGGCGGCGGACGATCTCGAGGAGGTGTCCGAGGGCGGGGCAGGCTCTGGAAGTCGTGTCGTCGGCCATGGGGCTACTTGGCGGGCTGGAGGTGGGCGGGCACGTCGACGCTGCGCACGAGGTCCTCGAAGGTCTCGCGCTTGCGGATGAGGTAGTGCTTGTCGCCGTTGACGAGGGCCTCGGCGGGGCGCAGGCGGCCGTTGTACTGGTAGCTCATGGCGAAGCCGTAGGCGCCGGCGTTCTCGACGACGATGAGGTCGCCCTCCGCGATGCCCTTGGGGAGCATGCGGTCGCGCACCCAGAAGTCGGTGTTTTCGCAGAGCTGTCCGCAGAGGCCCAGGGGGATCCGCGCCTCGTTCTCGCGGCCGTTGACGTAGATGTGGTGGTAGGCGCCGTAGAGGGCGGGGCGCGCCAGCACGTTCATGCCCACGTCTGTGCCGATGATGCGGCTGTAGGAGTCCTTGATGGTGTGGACGCGGCCGACGATCCAGCCTGCGTCGCCCACGAAGTAGCGCGCGGGCTCCATCATGAGGCGCGGCGGCTTGAGGCCGTACTTGGCGGTCTTCTCCTGGAAGACGGCGGCGATGCGGCCGGCGGCCTCCTGGATGTCCAGCACGTGGTCCTCATGGCGGTAGGGGATGCCCAGGCCGCCGCCCAGGTCCACGAACTCGAAGTCGATCTTGAGCTCGCGGCCCACCTTGCCGATGATGTCCATGATGAGGCCCGTCACGTAGCCGAAGTATTCGGGGTCGCGGATGGAGGAGCCGGGCATCATGTGGGCGCCGAAGCGCTTGATGCCGGCCTCCTTCGCCGCCTTGTAGGCCGCCAGCACCTGGTCGGGGTGGACGCCGAACTTGGCGTCGGGGCCCGCGTTGCAGACGAACTGCCCGATGTCGCACTGCCCGTAGCCGGGGTTGATGCGGAAGGAGAGCAGCTCCGGGCGGCCGTACTTGAGGACGCGCGGCAGGAGCGCGATGTCGTCCAGGTTGAAGATGACGCCGGATTCGAGCCCCTGCCGGATGTCGTCGTCCGAGAGGAAGTTGCCGGAGAACATGACGTCCTCGCCGCCCAGGCCGAGCCTCTTGGCCAGCTGGATTTCGTAGACGGAGGCGGCGTCGATGCCGGCGCCCTCCTGCCGCAGGATGTTGGCGACGGCCAGGTTGTTGTTCGCCTTGATGGCGTAGAAGAAGCGGAAGTCGGCGTAGCATTTGCGGAAGGCCTCCAGCGCGCGCCGGAAGTTCTCGCGGATGCGGCTTTCCGAATAGACGTAGAGGGGCGTCCCGTAGGCCTGTGCCAGTTCGGTGACAGGCACCTGGTCGATGAAGATCTGCTGGTTGGCGTCGATGGAGAAGGCCATGGTCGTTGTCTCTCTCTTATACTAATGTACGGGATGAAATTAGAAGTCGTATCTGATGCCGACGGAGGCCAGGTCTGTGAAGCCGTGGTATTTGCCCTGGATGCGGGTGCCGCTGGCCTCGTTGATCTGGTCGATCTTGCTGCGGTGGAAGAAGAGGTGGCAGAAGGCCGCGTCCAGCCGCAGGTGCTCGTTCCACTGGTAGCTGGCGCCGATGGAGAGCCAGATGCGGTGGGAGTCGGGCAGTTTGCAGCTCTTGTCGGTCTCCTGCTTGACGACGCGCTGGTCGAAGGCGCCGCCCAGCCGGAAGGTCCACTTCTCGTTGAACTTGTATTCGGTGCCCAGGGCGAAGCGCCAGCTGTCGTTCCACTTCATGCGGTCGGCGCTGGTCTTCGTGCCGGCGAAGCCCTTGTCGAACTTCATCTTGAGCTCCTTCATGCAGCTCCACTGCGTCCACGCGACGTCCGACATCAGCGACCAGGCCTCGGTGAGGTCGTGGCGCACGCCGAAGTTGATGGCCTGCGGCATGTCGATGGACATGTCCGCCCAGTCGATGACGCGGTTGCCCATGCCCATGATCTCAGGCATGTGCTTGTATTTGACGCGCATGTGCAGGTTGCTGCGGCTCTTGGAACGGTAGCCGAGGCCGAGGGTCGTCTTGTCGGTGGCTCGCCAGACCGCGCCGGCCGTGAAGCCGAAGGACCAGTCGTTGCCGTCCGCGCGCATGTAGCTGTCGCGGCCGTAGGGCGCCGTCGGCAGCGCCTGGTACATCTTGACCTTGCAGTAGTCGACGATGAGGCCCGCCGCGATGGCGATCTCGTCCGTCACGCGCCACGAGAAGGAGGGCTGGAACTCGACGACCGCCACGTCGTTGTCGATTCCCATGTAGCGGCCCAGCCAGTTGCGGTGGTAGTGGACGGAGGTGCCGCTGGTGGCGGACATGGCCAGGTTGAAGTTGACGCCCGTGTCG
The DNA here is from genome assembly GCA_902783355.1 of uncultured bacterium. The sequence continues at coordinate 6,357 of CACZQQ010000277.1, read as the reverse complement.
GCGATGGGCAGCGTCAGGTCGAGGTTGGGGATGAGCGTCTTGCCGACGATGTCGCCGCTGCCGCGTCCGGGGGAGCATTCGCCGTGGCTGCGGCGCTCGAATTCCACGCGGCCTGACAGCAGGTGGATGCCGTTCATGACGACGGGGTGGTCCGCCCAGGCGGCCGCCGCGGGGTTGTAGTAGAGGCCGGAGGGGTCGTCGTAGGAGGCGGTCATGCCCGCCATGGCGCGGCCCAGGCCGGGGATGCTCTGCTCCAGGATGGCCAGGCCGGCGCCGAAGGCGGTGCATGTGCAGAGGGCGGCCATGGTGGCGGCCAGGAGAAGTCGTGAGTGGTTTTTCATGGTGTTCAATGGGGAGGTCTGGAGTCGTAAGTCGCTTGTCGCCTGTCCACGCCGTCAGGCGTGCGCGGCGACGAGGCCTTTGGTGAGCCTGCGGGACAGGAAGAAGGAGAGGGCGCCGGCGGCGCAGTCTACGAGGGAGCGCGCCGCGAAGATGGCGACGACGTTGTGGAAGAGGAAGTAGGCGGCCAGGACGGCGGGCAGGAGGAGGCCGAGCACTTTGACCACGTTGAGGATGGAGGCGGTCTTGGGGCGGCCGCAGCTCATGAAGCAGAAGGCGCCGTAGCGGTGCAGCTCCATGCCCCAGAAGCCGAAGGGGATGATCCGCAGGGAGATGGTCATGAGCCGCTTGACCTCCTCGACCTGCGTGAAGTAGCCCACCACGTGGGGGGCGGCGAAGAAGTAGGCCGCCGCGACCGCCAGCAGGAACCAGAACATGACCGTGTTGGCGAAGTGGCGGCACTCCTCGATGCGGTCGTAGCGGCCGGCGCCGAAGTTCTGCGAGAGGATGGGCATCATGGAGATGCCGAAGGAGGCGGGGAAGATGAAGGCGAGGTTCTCCAGCTTGCCGGCCGCCTGCGCGGCCGCCACGGCGTCGTTGCCGAAGGCCGCCGTCGCCCGCGTGACGACCGTCATGCCGATGGGGATCATGAGGGAGCCCATGGCGGAGGGGATCGCGTAGCGCACGATGATGTCCCAGACGAGCCGCAGCTCCCGCCAGGGGAGGAGGCGCAGGTGGAGCAGCCCGATCCGGTTCAGGAGGAACATCGCCAGGAGGGCGGAGAGGGCCTGGCTGATGACTGTCGCCACCGCTGCGCCGACGACGCCCGTGCCCGGAATCGGCCCCCAGCCGAAGATGAAGAGCGGGTCCAGGATGGCGTTCAGCACGAGGCCGGCCGCCATCATGAAGGCGGCGGTGCGGGAGCGCCCCACGCCCAGCAGGAGCCCGTTGCCCGTGTGCGTCAGCGTGGAGGTCAGGCTGCCGATGAACCACACGTCGATGTAGCGCTTGGCCAGCTCCAGGGCCTCCCCCTGCGCGCCGAGGCCCTTCAGGCACCAGCGCGAGGCGAGGACGCCCAGCAGGGCGGCTGCGGCGGAGAGGAGGAGGTTCAGCGTGAGGCCGCCCGTGATGAGGCCCGCCGCGCGGCGGCGCCGCCGTGCGCCCAGGGCGGCCGCGCAGGTCGTCATGATGCCCGCGCCGACGCCGTGGAAGAGGCAGCCGATCAGCATGATGATCGGGAAGGTGAACCCCATGGCCGCCATCGGGCCGGAGCCTTCGAGCCGCCCGACGAAGTATGTGTCCACGATGTTGTAGCCGGAGATGGCCAGCGTGCCGGCCATCATCGACAGCGCGATCCGGAACATCATCCGCCGGATGGAGCCTTGCGTGTACTCTGCGTGGGGGCTGGGCGCGGGCATCGCGGGGCAGGGCGGCGGCTAGGCGGTCTTGGCGGTCTTGGCGGCTCTCGCCTCGGCGGCCTTCTCGGCAGAGGTCTTCATGCCGAGCAGGTGCTTGAGGCCTTCGCGGAGGCGCTGGAAGACCGCGTAGAGGGCGGGCGTCATGACGAGGCCCAGCGTGGTCGCGAGGATCATGCCGCAGAAGGTGGGGATTCCGATGGCGTTGCGGCTGCCGGCGCCCGCGCCGCGCGCGACCACCAGCGGGAAGACGCCGAAGACGAAGGACCAGGCCGTCATCAGAACGGCGCGGTAGCGCAGCGAGGCGCCGTTGACGGCCGCGTCATAGACGCCCACGCCGTTCTCGCGCTCCTGCTTCGAGAACTCCACCATCAGGATGGCGTTCTTGCCGGTCAGGCCGATCAGCATGACCAGGCCCAGCTGCGCGTAGATGGAGAGCGACTCGTGGAAGAGGTGGAGCCCGATGAAGGCGCCCAGCAGCGCCGTGAAGACCGTCAGCATCACGGGGACAGGGATCGTCCACGATTCGTACTGCGCCACGAGGAAGAGGTACGCGAAGACCATCGCCATCGCCATCAGCAGCACGATCTGCCCCTGGTTCTTGCGCTCCTGGTAGCTCATCCCGTCGTATTCGATGTGGTAGCCGGACGGCAGCTCGATCTTGTCGATGGCGCGCATCAGGTCGCCGGAGGAGACGCCCTCCGCCGCCTGCGCCTGCACCGACGCCGAGGAGGTCTTGTTGAAGCGCTGGATGCGGCGCGGCCCCATCGTGTAGTGGATGCTGCAGATGGAGGAGAGCGGCACCGATTCGCCCGTGGCGCTGGTCAGCATGATGTCGCGGATGTTGTCCAGGCTGACGCGGAAGCGGGAGTCGGACTGCATCTTGACGGTGAAGGTGTTGCCCTTGAAGTTGAAGTCGTTGATGTAGAAGGAGGCCAGCTGGCTCTGGAGGGCGTAGAAGATGGCGCTGGCGGTCAGGCCCAGCGTCTCCGCCTTCTCGCGGTCGATCTCCAGCTGCAGCTGCGACGTGTTGGCGCTGAAGGTGTTCATCGCGTAGAGGCTCTCCGGCAGCGCGTTCACCTTGCCCACGAATTCGTTGGAGACCTGCGCCAGCTCCGCGGGCGTGGCGCCCTCGTCGCTGCAGATGCTGAAGGTGACGCCGCCGCTGATGCCCAGGCCCATGATGGCCGGCGGCGTGAAGGCAAGCCCCTTGATGGCCGGCACCGAGTTCAGCGTCCCCTGGATCGCGTTCTTCATGGGGTCCAGCTGTGTCTCCGGCGTCTTGCGCTCGTCCCAGTCGTCCATGCTGACGAAGGCGAGGCCGCAGTTCTCGCCGGCGCCGTTCATCATGGAGAAGCCCGTGACCGCCATGACGTTCTGGACGCCCTTGACGCCCTTGACCCGCTTGTAGAACTCGTCCTGGGCGGCCTCCGTGCGTGCGAGGGGGGCGCTTGAGGCCAGCTCCACGTCGCAGAGGATGGCCCCCTTGTCCTCGATGGGCAGGAAGGAGGAGGGCGTCCTGTTCGCGATGAAGTAGATGCCGGCGACGATGCCGGCGAGGAGGAGCAGCGTCACGATGCCCTGGTGGACCAGCAGGCGCACGAAGAAGAGGTAGATGCTCTTGGAGCCGTCGAGCAGCAGGTTGAAGGGCTTGAAGACCGCCAGGGGCTTCTCACGCGGCGGCCGCAGGATGAGGGAGCACAGGACGGGGGAGAGGGTCATGGCCACGAAGGTGGACCAGCACAGCGAGATGCACATGGTGATGGCGAACTGGATGTAGATGCGCCCCACCATGCCGCCGTAGAAGGCCAGCGGCATGTAGCAGGCGACGGTCACCAGCGTCGTCGCGATGATGGCGCCCGTGATCTGCCGCATCGACTTGAGGGCCGCCTCCTTCGCGCCCAGCTTCTCGCGCTGCATCAGGCTCTGGCAGTTCTCGACGACCACGATGGCGTCGTCCACCAGCGAGCCGATGACGAGGACCAGGCCGAACATGGAGAGGACGTTGATGGTCAGCCCGAGGATCCGCATGAAGGGGAAGGTCGCCAGGAGGGCGACGGGGATGGCGACGGTCGGGACAAGCGTCGCCCGCCAGTCCTGCAGGAAGAGATAGGTGATGAGGACGACCATCGTCAGCGCGAGGATGAGGGTCTCGAAGATCTCGCGCATGGAGATGGAGATGAAGCGCGTCGGGTCGTAGCCCACCTCGTAGGAGACGCCCTCCGGGAAGCGCTCCGACATCTCGTCAAGCTTCGCCCTGACCGCCTTCACGGTCGCCAGCGCGTTGGCGTCGTTGTTGCGGTAGACGGCCACCGCGACCGCCTGCTTGCCGTTGAACTTGGCGATGTTGTCATAGGTGGAGGAGCCCAGTTCGACACGCGCTATGTCCTTGAGGTGCAAAAGGTTGCCGTCTGCATCCCTGCGGACGATGATGTCGCCGAACTCCTCCGCCGTGACCAGGCGCCCGTGGACGTTGAGCTTGTATTGGAGATACTCGCCGGACCTTTCGGTGCCGATGGTTCCCGCCGCCGCCTGCACGTTCTGGCTGGAGACCGCCGCCGAGATCTCCGCGACGGAGACGCCCATGCCCGCCATGCGGATGGGGTCCAGCCAGATGCGCATGGCGTAGTTCTGCGCGCCCCAGATGGTCGTCGAAGCGACGCCCTCGATGCGGACCAGCGTGTCGGCCACCGTCGTCGAACAGTAGTTGTTGAGTTCCTGCGGGCTGTAGTGCGTCCCGTCCGTCATGAAGACGAACATGCACAGGATGTCGCTGGAGCGCTTGATGACGTTGACGCCCAGGTTGCGCACCTCCTGCGGCAGCTTCGCCTCCGCGCGCTTGATCGCGTTCTGGACGTTCACCATCGCGATGTCGTCGTTGATGCCGCTCTTGAAGGTGATCTGGCAGTCGTAGAGGCCGCTGTTGCTGCAGCTCGACGAGTAGTAGATCTTGTCGTCGAGCCCGTTGAGCTCGGTCTCCAGGGGCATGGCGACGGTCTGCTCCACCTCGACGGCGGAGGCGCCCGGGTAGGTGCAGAAGACGACGATGCTCGGCGGCGTCACATTGGGGTACTCCTCGATGGGCAGCTGGCGCAGCGCCATCAGGCCCGCCAGCACCAAGATGATGCTGCACACGAAGGCCAGGCGCGGACGTTCGATGAATATCTTCGAGAACATGTTGGCTCCTCTCCCCTGGGGGTCCTACTCGGCCTTGACAGGCGCGCCCGGAATGACCTTGTGCGTGCCCTCGCTGACCACGCGCTCACCTGCGGAGAGCCCCGACGTGACGACCTGCACCTTCCCGTCGTAGGTGCCCGTCACGATGTCGCGCCGCTGCGCCACGCCGTCGTCGCCCACCACGTAGACGTAGCTGCCGTTCTCGTCGCTCATCAGGGCGGAGGGCACGATGGCGCACTGCTCCTGCGCGGAGCGGAGGCGCAGGTTGACCGCCACGGTGGAGTTCGGCAGGAGGTCAAGCGCCTTGTTGGGCAGGAGCATGTAGATCTGGCGCGTGTCGGTGGAGCGGTTGGCCTCGTTGTTGAAGAACTCGAAGGCCGCCTTCTCGGGGTATTCGGTGCCGTCCGCCAGCGAGATGGTCACCTCCGCCTTGTCCACGAAGTCCTGCGCGCTGCCGAAGAGGGTCAGGAAGTCGCGGTTGGAGATGGAGAAGGAGAGGCGGATGGGATCCAACTGCACGACGGTCGCCAGGACGCCGGCGGAGGGCGTCAGGTAGTTGCCGACGGTGAAGTTGTTCACGCCGATCTTGCCTGTGATGGGCGCGGTCACGACCGTGTTTTTCAGGTCGTCGCCCGCCATGATGAGGGCCGCCTCCGCCGCACGCAGGCTCGCTTTGTCCGAATAGAAGGACATCTGCGCGGCCTCCAGCGCGTCCTTCGTCGTCACGTTCTTGTCGAAGAGCGCCTTCACGCGGTTGAAGTTGCTCTCGCTGTAGTCAAGGCTCGCCTTGCACTTCTCGACCGTCGCGCCCGCCTGCTTGACGGCCGCGTCGTAGCGCACGTTGTCCAGGCGGTAGAGCATCTGCCCCTTCTGCACGAGGTCGCCCTCCTTGAAGCCGACCTCCAGCAGCTCGCCGGAGACGCGCACCACCAGGTTCACGCGGCTGGGCGAAAGCAGCAGGCCCGTGAAGCGGCGGCTCTCCACCGCCTTGACGGTGGTCACTTCGGAGAGGGCCACCGTCGGCGCGGGCATCTGCTGCGCAGGAAGAAGGACGGCGGCGAAAAGAAGCGCGGTCCCCAGAAGGGTGGCCGTGCCGAAACGGAAGAGGTTATTCATTTAGGGACTCCAGATTGCAGTTGGAATGGGAAGGCGGCGGATGCCGACAACAAGCAGTGGAAATGCATAATGTAATGCCTTTTTGCGGGATTTTCGGTTGATTAGGCGTACACGCGCGGTTTGGGCGCTTCCGGAAAAAACGAGGCCCCCTCCCACGTGACGCGGAAGGGGGCCTGCGGCCAGAAGGCCGGCCGGATGCCGGAAGGGACTACAGGCTCATGGAGGCGGCGGTTGCGTCCTGCAGCAGGTATTGGAAGGTGTTCGTCGACTTGTAGAGGCCGCATTCCACGATGGTGGTCTTGAGTTCAGG
>CACZQQ010000276.1 GCA_902783355.1 uncultured bacterium | reverse complement strand
GAAATCGTCTTCCGCAAGCGGCTGACCCTCGAGGACGAACTGCGCCAGATCGCAGGACGATAAGACGCCAGGACGCATGTCGCTTGGCGCCCGTCGAACCGCCTGTCGCGCGACGCATGTCGCATGTCCTTGAAAAACGCTCCCGCAAGGACGCGCGGCGCGACGGCCGTTTATAGTTCGCCGAACTTGAATTCGGCAATATCAATAGTGCCGACTGTGCGCGGCGTGCCTCTGCCAAACCAGAGGCGGCAGGGATATTCGGGTGCCACAAAGCATCCCGCCAGAGACGCTTCCGCGACCAGTTCGCCGTCAATCCACAGGCGTGCCCATTGGCTGCGCGGGTCAAACCAGGCCTCCAACAGGAAAGGCGTGCCCGCGCGGGTTGGCAACTGCACCCTCTTGAAAGGGCGACTGTCAAACAATTGCGCATTGGCGTCCAGGCCAAGGAGCACTTCGAATTTGTCCCGTCCGCTGCCGACCACTGCATAGACCATGCAGCGCTCGCCGAATCCAGGGTCGTCCTCCGGAGGCACGTTGAGGCGCATCCGCAATCCGACCGCGCCTGTTGCCAAGTCAAGTAAATCCGTGCCTCTCAGGGCGTAGGCGTTTCCCGTATGGGGCCTGTGATCAAGATGGAGCCATCCGTCATGCAACGACACGACGCGTCGAGGATAGCGCTGTATCCAGCCGCCGTCGGGATAGCCGATGCGTGCGTCATAGTTGGCCAGCCAGAATGTATTGGCGCGTAGCGTCCGAAGCGCCTCCTCTGCAGGAATCGGCGGCGGCGGCGCGTCCTTGACGGCGGAGTAGTTGTCAAGAGGGCGCCATTTGACCAGGGCGCATTGACGCGGCAGGATTTCGCCGCCGACCCTGTGGCTGATGTTCTGAGATGTGCCGTATGCTGTTATAAGTTCTTGGCTTTCAGGAAGATAGACTGTACTTGTCGCCTGTGGCGCCCCCCAGAACTTTTCAACCTGCACGGGATTCTGCCTTTCATCGAGCACAACGCAGTCATGCGTCCATCTGGCCAGCTGGTACCGGTGGTCGACATCCCACGTGTGGCCGCCGTCGTGGCTGAGGACGGCTTCGATGCCGTAAACGTGTCTGCCGTCCTCGTCCGGGTAGCCGTGGCGAACGACATACGTCATGGCGATGCGTCCGTCCGGCAGGAGCGCCATTGACGGATGGTGACGCCCGCTGCCGGCGACCACCCTTGGCGGCGCCCAGGTCTTGCCGCCGTCCTTGGAGATGGAATATTCAAGGCGGTCGGAGTGGTCGTTGGAAGGCGCCATCAGGGTGGTTGCGCGCATGGCGGCCACAAGTTCTCCTTGCGCGTTGGCGATGATGTTGATTTCGCTGACGCCTGGGAATTCGGGGATGCCGCGCCATGGACTCCACGTCTCGCCTGCGTCATGACTTTCACGGACAAGCGGAAGCAGCTTGGATTCAGGGAGTTCGAAATTCCGCGTGAAATAGGCCATGTCGAGCAGGTGCCGTCCCTGGCTGTCGGGAAAGACGAAGCATGGATCCCATCCGATGATGAACTTGCCGAAGCGCGGGTCTACCTCCAACGGACGCCATTGCCATGTCTTGCCGCCGTCGACGCTGCGGCTGTGGCCGTTGCCGATGAGGATGACGCCGTTGCCGCAGCAGGTCAACCCCCATCCGCTGGTCATCGGCTCCTGCCACGGACTGAACGGCGCCGACCAGGTTTCTCCCTCGTCGGCGCTCTCCATCAGGTGATTTTGGCAATCGGCGGCGCTGGCGGCGCCCTCGAAGCCGCAATGCACCATCAGCAAAAGCCGCTTCTCGTCTGGCACTTGCGCCAGATAGGGCATCTTCATGTGGCCATTGCCGTAGGCGGGATTCGAGAGCCGCCTACGCACAGCCACCGTGTCGTGAAAGCCGTCACGCTCGTTGCCGACCCGGATGGTCTCCTGCTGCCAAGGCAGCCAGGCGGACGGCGCCTCGTCCGCCGCCTTGGACGCCATTGCGGTCAGCGCCCATGCAGCCATCAGCACGCCCAGGAACTTCAGCCGCCTCATGGACATCCACATCGCCGCACCTCCAGCCTTATGGCGACTATTGCGAGATCAGCGTGAAATCGGATGTGAAGTACTCGTCAACGCCGTATTCCTTGGCCTGGCTGGCGGTGACGGCTGCGGCGTGTCCGTCCATGTAGGCATAGTTGCCAGTGTTGCCGTGATGCAGCATGAAACGGCCGTTGTTGATCGCCGCGGAGGTGCCATGGGAGCCGTTGAAGGTGATGTTGTAGCCCATGAGCGTCGTCCCGTCGGCCGTCTTCAGTCCGCAGTCGGCGATGGTCGGAATCGTGCTGGGGGTCGCCGCCAGCTTGAAGTCGCAGTAGTAGGCGTTCTTGCCGTCGACGGTGGAGAAATAGTAGACATGCGAGCCGTTGTAGCCAATCTTCATCGGATCGTGGCCGTGGACGGTCAGCCAGTCCCAATGGGCGTAAGGTTCGCTCCGCTTGGCGACGGGGCAGCTGAAGTAGTTCATGGTGCCGTCGTTCCAGTCCGTGCCGCCGGTCTTGTTGATGACGTAGTTGAGGATGACCTCGCCCCACCAGCTGTAGCCGGTGGT
>CACZQQ010000275.1 GCA_902783355.1 uncultured bacterium | reverse complement strand
GCGGCGGCAGACAGGGCGGGTGTGTTATTGTTGAATTTCGCGCGTGCGCGATTGCAAAGCCCGTTCCAAAGGCTATATTCTGCGCACGGACGCCGACAAATGGCGGCGGGCAATGTAGAATAGAAGTGAAAAATAGGAGAAGAGCGTATGGCAGACCATGCGGAAGACTATGGCCAGGGGCCAAAGGCGAAATTGACCACACGTGCGGAGCAGACGCTCGCGCTGGCGCAGAAGGCGGCCCGCGATTTCGGGCAGGCCTATGTCGGCACGGAGCATCTCCTGCTGGGGGTCGTCAAGCTTGACCGGGGCATCGTCCCCAAGTTGCTGAACGAGGCCGGAATCCGTCCGGAGGATCTTTCCGTGGAGATTGCCAAGCAGATGCCGCCGCCCAGCGAGCCTGTGCACATCGCGGGCAACATGCCTTTCTCGGCGCGTCTGAAGAAGGTGCTCGTGCTGGCGGCCTTCGAGGCCAGGCAGCTGGGCTTCAATTTCGTCGGCGTGGAGCATCTTGTTCTGGCGCTCCTGAAGGACGGCGGCGGCGTGGCCGCCCAGGTGCTGGCCAAGCATGGCCTGAACTACAACGACTTCCGGGCCGCCGTCATGAAGAGCCTGGATCCAAACTTCATTCCGGAGGACGCCGACCCCGAGCTGCAGGAGAACCCGCCGGAGAACCCGCCGCCGTCCGCGAATGAGGGCGCGTCCGCCAATGGACAGGAGGCTGTGCCCGCAGGCGGCCAAGCCGGCGGGCAGCAGCGCGGGCGCGAACGCATGCCCGCCCTCAAGGCCTTCGGACGCGACCTGACCGCGCTGGCGCGCCAGGACAAGCTGGATCCTGTGATCGGCCGCGAGAAGGAGATCGAGCGGGCCATCCAGATCCTGTGCCGCCGCACCAAGAACAACCCCGTCCTCATCGGCGAGGCGGGCGTCGGCAAGACCGCCATCGTGGAGGGGCTTGCGCGGGCCATCGCCGCCAGCCGCGTCCCCCAGATGCTGCTGAACAAGATGGTTGTCGCGCTGGACATGACGCTGTTGGTGGCCGGCACGAAGTACCGCGGCCAGTTCGAGGAGCGCCTGAAGGCGGTGATGGACGAGATCCGCGCCGCCGGCAACGTCATCCTCTTCCTGGACGAGCTGCACACCATCGTCGGGGCGGGCAATGCCGAGGGCTCCATGGATGCGGCCAACATCCTGAAGCCGGCGCTCTCCCGAGGCGAAATCCAGTGCATCGGCGCCACCACCATGAACGAATACCGCAAGAGCATCGAGAAGGACGCCGCGCTGGAGCGCCGCTTCCAGTCCGTCCTCGTCGATCCTCCCAGCGCCGCCATGACCGAGAAGATCCTGGAAGGACTCAAGGAGCGCTACGAGAAATACCACCATGTCGTCTATACGCCTGAGGCCATCCACACGACGATCGTGCTGGCCGAACGCTACCTGCCGGCGCGCTTCTTCCCCGACAAGGCCATCGACGTGCTGGACGAGGCCGGCGCGCGCTCCCATGTCTCCGCGGCGGAGAAGATGCCCGACTTCTCCGGCCTGGAGGCGGAAATCGCCGCCACTTCCAAGGCCAAGCTGGACGCCGCCATGGCGCAGGACTTCGAGGCGGCCGCGCGCTACCGCGACGACGAGAAGCGCCTCCAGGCCCAGAAGGAGGCGGCGCTTGCCAAATGGCAGAGCCAGAGCGAGGAGAGCGACCGCCGGCTGGGCGCCGACGAGATCCGCGCCGTGGTCGCCAGCATGACGGGGATTCCGCTGGCGCGCATGGAGGAGCGCGAGGCCGAGAAGCTCCTGCGCATGGAGGCGCATCTGACCAAGGCGCTCATCGGCCAGGACGAGGCCGTCCGGCTTGTCTCCCGCGCCTTGCGGCGCTCACGCGCCGACCTGAAGGATCCGCGCCGCCCCATCGGCAGCTTCCTCTTCCTTGGGCCCACTGGCGTCGGCAAGACCTACCTGGCCAAGATGCTGGCCGAATTCATCTTCGGGGATGCGGACGCGCTCATCCGCGTGGACATGTCCGAGTACATGGAGAAGTTCAACGTGTCGCGCCTGGTCGGCTCGCCTCCCGGCTACGTGGGCTACGAGGAGGGCGGCCAGCTGACCGAGAAGGTGCGGCGCCGCCCCTACAGCGTCGTCCTCTTCGACGAACTGGAGAAGGCGCATCCGGACGTGACCAACATCCTGCTGCAGCTGCTGGAGGAGGGACAGCTGACGGACAGCCTCGGCCGCGTCGTCTCCTTCCGCAACACCATCATCGTCATGACCTCCAACGCGGGCGCCCAGTCCTACGGCAAGCCCGCCAGCCTCGGCTTCGTCAGCGGCCAGGACCCCGCCGGCGACACGGAGCGGCTGCGCTCCCGCGTCATGGAGCAGGCCAAGCGCACCTTCCGCCCCGAGTTCCTGAACCGCCTGGACGACATCGTCGTCTTCCGGAACCTGGACAGGGACGACATCGCGAAGGTGGTCCAGCTGAAGCTGGAGACCATCCGCACGCGGCTGGCCGCCCGCCAGATGAGCCTGGAGCTGGACGCGGCGGCCACCGCCTTCCTTTTGGACAAGGCCTACAGCCCGGAGTTCGGCGCCCGCGAAGTGCGCCGCGTCGTCCAGCAGCACGTGGAGGACCCGATGGCGGAGGCGCTGCTGGCCCTGCCGGACGACGCCTTGCAGGGCGGCCGCCTCTGCGGCACGCCGGATGAAGCGGGCAAGACGCTGCGCTTCCACCACGAGACGTCCGGGGCCGTGGAGTCCGCATGAGATACCGCCTGGCCATCTTCGCGGGGGCGCCGGAGGCAGGGGATGCCGCCATTGTCCGCCACGTGCCCGAGGCGCGCCTGACGCTGGAGGCGCTTCCGCGCGACATTCCGCAGGCGTCCCTCCGGCTGGAGGCGGCGGCGGACGAGCGGCATCTCCGCGTGCGTGTCCTGCCGGACGGCGGGCCGGTTGTCTGCGGCGAGGTGCGCCTTTCCGCCGGCGAGGCGGGCGACCTGCCGCTGGGGCAGCCCGTCGTGGGCGAGGGGTGGTGGCTCCTTGTGCATGGCGAACGCGAAAAGGCGCGCGTCGCCTTCAGCGCCGAGGCGGCCGGCCGCGTCGCCGCCCTTCTGGTGGCCGTGGCCATCGTGGGGCAGTTCTTCCTCTTCGCGGGCTTTCCCGCATTGTGCCGTCGCGGCGATTTCTGGAGGCGCCAGCGCGAGGTCCAGGAGCTCTTCATGCAGGCGGACGCCGTGCAGCGCCGCCTGGACGATTTCCACAGCAAGGATCCCGTGACGGAGGCCTACGTGGCGGCGTTGAGCGCCGAATTGCGGGACAGGAGGGATTTCCTGCGGGAGAACGCCCTGCGCCTGAAGCCCTCGCGGCGCCGCCAGATGCTGGGGAATGTCCAGCGCACCGCCGCCCTTGTGGAACGTCTGGAGGCCGCCGGCGAGGGCGGGGGGCTTCTGCCGCCTCTGCCCGACCTCTCCATCGAGGAACCTGTCCGCGCCATCATCGAGGAGCGCGAAGCCGACTGATTTCAGGGGACGCGGCGACGGCGCCCGCCCCGCCGTCGCCGTCGAAGCATGCGAGGTGAAAACATGCCTGATTCATTGCGTGATTTTGTCCGGAAGTTCGCGGGCCTGAACGTGGCCGTCCTGGGGGATTTGATGCTGGACCGCTATACCTGGGGCGAGGCGACGCGCATTTCGCAGGAGGCGCCGGTTCCCGTGGTGCTGGTCAACCGCGAGACGGCGGTGCCCGGCGGCGCCGCCAATGTCGTCCGCAACGTCTTTGCCCTGCAGGCCAATGCGCTGCCGGCCGGCCTTGTGGGGGACGATCTGGACGGGCGGCTTCTTCTGGAGCAGTTGCAGGACGCCAGCGCCGACGTGGGCGCCGTCCATGTGGCCTCCGGCGCGGTCACCACCGTCAAGACGCGCATCCTGGCCGGCAACCAGCAGGTCGTGCGCGTGGACCGCGAGCAGCCCTCCCAGGTGACGCCTGAATTGCGGAAGCATGTCCTGGCCGCCTTGGAGAGGCAGCTGGCGGCCGGCGCGGTGGACGCGCTCATCATGGAGGACTACGCCAAGGGGCTCTTCGACCGTCAGTTCATGGCGGACGCGGTGGCGCTGGCCGCAAGGCACCATGTCTTCACCACATTGGATCCGCATCCCGCCAACGCCTTCAACGTGCCAGGCATCCGGCTGATGACGCCCAACCGCCTGGAGGCGTTCAGGTTGGCGGGCATCACCTATCTGCCCGCCGAAGGCAGGCGGCCCTTGGAGGACAAGCCGCTTCTGCAGGTCGCCGACAGGCTCATGGCGCTCTGGGGGCCGGAGCTGCTGCTCATCACCTTGGGCGCCGGCGGGATGATGCTCGTGGAGCGCAATGGAGGCGCGCCCGTGCACATCCCCACGCAGGCGCGGCAGGTCTTCGACGTCTCGGGCGCCGGCGACACGGTGATGGCGACGATGACGCTCGCCCTCCTGGCGGGGGCTTCTCCCGCCGAGGCCGCCCGCATCGCCAACTACGCGGCCGGCGTCGTCGTCGGCTACATCGGCACCCGCGCCATCCGCGCCGAGGAGCTGCTCGCCGTCCTTCCCTGAAACACAAGGAGGCAAACATCTATGTTCAAGCAAATCGTCCTCAAGCCGGGCCGCGAGAAGGCGGTCGCCCGCCGGCACCCATGGATTTTCTCCGGCGCGATTGCGGAGGTGCTGAACGATCCGCATCTGGGCGAGACGGTGGAGGTCCGCGCGGCGGATGGCTCCTGGATCGCCCGAGCCGCCTATTCGCCGTGGTCGCAGATCCGCGCCCGCGTCTGGACGCTGGATCCCAACGAGCCGGTGGACGGCGCCTTCTTCCGCAGGCGTCTGGCCGCCGCCGTCGAATACCGCCGCCGCCTCGGGCTCTGGCGCGAAGGCGCCTGCTGCCGCCTTGTGCATGGCGAGGCGGACGGGCTGCCCGGCCTTGTGGTGGACCGCTACGGCGACTTCCTCTCCTGCGAGTTTTTGGCCGCCGGCACGGAGCACTGGAAGGCGGAGATCGTGGCGGCTCTCGCCGAATTGGGGGAGGGCATCAAGGGCGTCTACGAGCGCTCCGAGGCCGAGGCGCGCAAGCGCGAGGGGCTTGAGGAGAAGAACGGCTCTCTCTGGGGAGAGGAGCCGCCGCCCGAATTGACGATTGAGGAAAACGGCCTCAGGCTGCTGATGGACTTGCCGGGCGGACACAAGACCGGATTCTACCTTGACCAGCGCGACAACCGCCTGGCGGTCGACGCTGTCTCTTCCGGCGCCGACGTGTTGGACTGCTGCTGCTATTCGGGCGCCTTCGGCCTGCGTGCGGCTCGCGCCGGCGCCAAATCCGTCCTCTTCATGGACGCGGCGGCCTCTTCCATTGAGCTGGCGCGCCGCAATGCCGCCCTCAACGGTCTGGAAGGAGATTCGCGGCTGGAGTTCCTCCAGGGCGACATGTTCTTGGAACTGCGCAAGTTCCGTGACAGCCGTCGGGATTTCGACCTCATCGTCCTTGACCCGCCCAAATTCGCCGCCACGCAAGGGCAGCTGCCGCGCGCCATCCGTGGCTATAAGGACATTAATTTGTTGGCGTGCAAGTTGTTACGCAAAGGAGGGAGTCTCTTGACCTTCTCCTGTGCGGCCGCCATGACGCCTGAAATGTTCCGGACCGTGGTGGCGGAGGCCTTGTGCGACGCGGGGCGTAGCGCGCGCGTCGTGCGCGTCTTCTCGCAGGCGCCCGACCATCCCGCCTGCCTTGCCTTCCCCGAGGGCCAGTATCTGACTGGCCTCCAACTGGTGCTCGACTGACTTTCGTGCCGTCTCTTGCCCCCCAACTGATTTTCACGCCGCGACAGGCGCAGGCGGCTGAGGCCCGCCAGCTTCAGACACACCGCCTGACGCAGTATCAGCGCGAGGGGCTTGCCATCCTCCAGAAGCCTGCCGTGGAATTGCGGGAGGAGATCAAGACGGCGCTCCTGAACAATCCCGTCCTGCGCGAGCGCTCCACGGATGTGGTGACGCTGGACGAGCTGCCCCGCGATCCGGAACGCTTCCAGCGCCGCGAGCGAGAGGCGGACGCCGACGGCAAGTCCTATGTCGAGGACACCCTGCGGGACGTCGTGGAGAACCAGGCTGCCTTCGACGGCGCGCGCCGTCTGGGCAGCGGCGACGGCCCGGAGGATCCCGAGGCCCGCGAACGCTGGGACTACCGCATGAATTCGCTGACGGGCGACAGCAGCCTCTATGGGCTTCTGCTGGAGGCCGTCCGCGCGGACGTGGCGGCGCCGCCGGCCGTCCTGCGCGTCTGCGAGGTGCTTGTGGGCGAGGTCAACGGAGACGGCCTGCTGGAGGGGACGGACGAGGAGCTCATGCAGGTCGCCCATTGCGATGCGGCGACGCTTCATGCCGCCATCGACGCCCTGCAGCGGCAGTTGGACCCTGCGGGCCTGTGCGCCCGCAGCCTGGCGGAGTGCCTCCTGCTGCAAATCCGCCGCGAGCACCCCGACGAGGAGGTTGCACTTAAGATATTGGAACAGAATATGTTAGAAAAGCTTGCCATGCGGAACTTTGATGTCGTGGCTGATGCGCTGGACTGCGAAACAGGAGAGGTGGAGGACGCGCTTGCCTTCATCAGCCGCGAACTGGATCCGCATCCGGGCTGGCGGCTGCGCCCGCCGGCCTCCGCGCCCTCCGTGGTGGCGGACCTCATCATGCAGCCTTCGGCGGGCGGCTGGAGGGTCTACTGCAACAGACAGCTTGTCGGTGAAGTCGAGGTCGATCCCGTCTACCTTGAGATGGCGGAGCGGAAGGATCTTTCAAAGGAAGACCGCAAATACCTTGATGAGAAGCTGCAGGCGGGGCAGCGGCTTGTGCAGCATGTGGACTCGCGGTACGATGCCCTTGAGCGGCTGGGCGGCTTCCTGCTGCGCGAGCAGCCGCGCGCCTTCGAGAAGCGCAGCCTGGTCGAGCTCAAGCCCATGACGCAGGCGCAGTGCGCCGAGGCGCTGGATGTGGCCACCAGCACCGTCTGCCGCCTTGTCAACGGCAAATACGTCTCCGTGCCCGGCATGGGCGCGGTCGAACTGCGCAAGTTCTTCACGG
>CACZQQ010000274.1 GCA_902783355.1 uncultured bacterium | reverse complement strand
TATTCGGCGGCGTGCTCCAGGCTGGGGTTCGCCACCACAAGCACCGTGTCGCCGCCGTTGCGCCGCCCCTGCCCGTCCTTGGCGGGCACGCGCAGGAGGCCCACGCCGCTGCCGCGGGAGCCGTAGGGGACGCGGATCGCCGCGTCCGCCCAGAAGGCGGGATGCTCCATGAGCAGTTTGTTCAGCTGCGTCAGCAGGCCCGTGATGTTCTCGGTCGCGCCCCAGTTGAGGGAGGCGGCCTCGTGGACGTCGATGCGCTCCGTGGCCAGCCACTCCACGCCGTTGGCGATGCCGAAGCAGCCCGCCGGCGCGAAGAGCGCGTTCAGGCGGACGCGCAGCTTCGCCCACGGCGCGCCGCCCTTGGCCGCCAGCCGCTCGTTGTCGTGCGTCTCCGCGAAGTTGACGAGGGCGCCGTGGGCGGTGGCGTAGCCGCTGGCGAACTCCAGGTAGCGGCCGATCTCCTCCGCGCCGTAGTTCTGGAAGAGTTCGGAGTAGGCCCAGTCCATGCCGGATTCGTCCAGCAGGCGCGTGGTGGCGTCCATGCCGCCGCCAAGGCCCTCCAGGAAGAAGAGGGCGTCCGCGTACTGCTGCCGGACAGTGGCGATGATGTAGCTCCACGCGTCGGCGGGGACCATGTAGCCGGCGTCGCAGCGGAAGCCGTCCACGCCGCACTGGCACCAGTGGAGGAAGACCTGGGCCAGATACTGCCACAGTTCGCGGTGGTTGAAGTCGAGCTTGCAGAGGTCGGCCCAGACGACGCCCCAGGCGCCGGGGCTCTGGAAGGCGCCCTCCGGCGTCCGCTGGAACCATTCGGGGTGGGCCATCTGGAGGGTGCTTGCCCAGCCCGTGTGGTCGATGGGCAGGTCGAGGAAGACGAGGCCGCCGCGGCGGTGGATCTGCTCCACGCAGGCGCGGAACTGGTCCAGCGGGGTCTGCGTCTGGTCGAAGACGGCCATGCCTGCGTCGACGGCGAAGAAGTCGCGCGGGGCGAAGGGGGAGCCGAAGCGGCCCATGCGGGCGTAGGTGGTGGGCGTCGGATGGACGGGCAGGAACTGGATGATGCGGAAGCCCATTTGGCCCATGATGAAGTCGAGGTGGGCGGCGAAGTCGGCGTAGGTCCCGGAGGGCGGGATCACGCTGTAGTCGGCCTCGTCAAGCAGCCTGGCGGCGGCGGCCTGTTCGGCGGTCTGGACGCGGGCGCGGCAGTTGGGGCCGAACTGGCGGATGAAGGCGTTGTAGATGGTGTTGCCCGCCAGCGTGAAGGCCGGCTCGATCTTGACGCGCGCGTTCTCGCCGCGCACCCAGAGGCCCTGGCCGCTGGCCTCCGGCACGAAATAGCATTTGAACTCGAAATAGCCCGTCTCCCACAGCGGGAGCAGCAGCTCGAAGTGGCGGTCGTCCAGGCGGCGCATCCGGCGGTCGTGCCAGTCGCGGCCCGCCAGGGCGGTGCCCTGCTCGAAGCGGCGCAGCAGCTCCCGCCTGTGGACGGCGGCCTTGCCCAGGTTGGTGCGCACATAGGCGTCCCCCTGGGCCGGCCTGTCCAGCCTCAGGGTGACCTTCAGCAGATCCCCCGCGCGGCGCACCAGCCGGCTTGAGGAGGGGGGATACTGTTCCAGGGAGGGCGGGTTCATCTGGACCTACATCATGCCGGGCATCCCGAAGGAGGGCTTCCTGACCTTTGCCCTGATGAGCGACGCCTTGCCATCGGAGGTCTCGACCTTCCTGAAGCCGTTGACGTCGTCCAGCACGTTGTTGAAGTTGGTGCGGAAGGGGCCCAGGAAGCTCTGCTCGAGGGACTGGGGCAGCGGGAAGAGGCCCACGGAGCACTTTTCGCCGTGGACGGAGACCCGCCTGTCGTTGAGGCTGACGGTGCCTTCGACGGTCAGGGAGATGGGGAGGCCGCAGTACTTGCCGGTGGCGATGATCTTGACCTTGTTGTCGGGCAGGCAGTGGACGGTGGCGCCGGTGGGGCACGGGCTTCCCGTGAGGCTGTCCTTCTTCTCGAGCAGCTTCGCGGTGACGAAGCTCGAGATCTCCTCGTCGGTGACCTCCACGGCGGGGCTCTCCTTGCTCGTGCCGATGCTCTCGAACTTGGCGAGCGCGGCCTTGCGGCTCTCCTCCGTCGTGGAGATCTTGCCGCAGGTGGGGAAGAAGAGGCCGACGAGGAAGCCGATCAGCAGCACGCCGATGATGATGCCGCCGATGAGGTTCTGCATGGCGTTGTTGTTCTTCTTGACCTCCACCTTCTCGAAGTCTTCGGGCTTGACGGCGTTCAGGTCGATCTTCTGGCCGCAGCCGCGGCAGAAGATGGCGTTCAGCATGTTGTCGGTTCCACAGTTGGGGCAGCGAAGCATGGCGGATTCTCTCCTAGAGGTTGGATGTGGGGTTGGAAATCACTCGAATCTGAGTTCGGACTTGAAGGGCTGGCGGATGATGGAGTCCTTGCCGGGCTTAGCCAGGTTCTCGGGGTCCGGCGGATAGTCCAGGTTGTAGTGCAGGCCGCGGGATTCGTGGCGGGCGGTGGCGCAGTCGATGATCATCTCCGCCACCGACGTGATGTTGCGCAGCTCCAGCAGGTCCGGCGTGATCAGGAAGTTCCAGTAGTATTTCTCTATCTCTTTGCGAATGAGACGGATACGGTTCTTGGCGCGCTCCAGCCGCTTGTTCGTGCGAACGATGCCCACGTAGTCCCACATGAGGCGCCGCACCTCGTCCCAGTTGTGCGTGATGACAATCTGCTCGTCGGAGTTGACGGCGTCGCCCGGCTCCCAGTCGGGGATCATGGAGAGGGGGATTTCGGAGTGGGGGTCGGGCTGCGCGACGGCGTGCTGGACGGCGAAGTTGGCGACGACGACGGCCTCGAGCAGCGAATTGGAGGCGAGGCGGTTGGCGCCGTGGAGGCCCGTGCAGCCGCATTCGCCGATGGCGTAGAGGTTCTTGACGCTGGTCACGCCGTTGACGTCCGTCCGGACGCCGCCGC
>CACZQQ010000273.1 GCA_902783355.1 uncultured bacterium | reverse complement strand
TGACGGGCCAGCGGTCCTTCCACGTATCGTAGAGGGCGAAGAGGCTGACCTTCGTGCCGTCGTTGTCGTAGCGCAGATGGAGGCCGTCCGTGTAGACGCTGCGGCCCTGGTCGAAGGGCGTCCCCTCCGCGAAGAAGAGGCCGTTGCCGAAGGCGAGGGCCTGCCGCCCCAGCGTCAGCGTCAGGTGGTCCATGAGGAAGTTGCGCACGACGATGTTGGCGGCGTCGATGTAGGTCTCGTCGGGGAACTGCCATGTGCCGCCGTGGTTGCCGTGGATGTTGTTGGGGCGGTTGGGGCTGCTGGTGACGTAGTGGACGCGGTTGCCGAGGCGCAGGTTGAAGGTGACGTCCTCGCCGAAGTCAAGCGCGGTCCAGACGCGCGTGCGGAAGCGGTAGTACTGGTTGGCGGGGCTGTTGCCGCCGGGGAAGCCGCCTGGGGCGACGACGGTGCGGTCGAAGGTCTCGTAGCGCGCGCGGAGGTCCGCGCCGAGCCGCAGCTTGACGTCTTCGTTGACGTCGTACTGGAACTCGGCCAGCAAGGGCATGGCCATGGCCAGAAGGGCCATCAGAAGGAGGGAGCGTTTCATGGAGACTCAGTTGTTCAGTGAAACTGAAGGGGAAGTGTCTTGCGACAGGGCCTGCACGGCAGGTCCCGAAACAAAACGGAAAAAAGCGCAAAGAATTGTGCCGCGCCGTCAGTCCTTGTTGCTGCTGATGGTGACGGAGTTGAGTCCTTTGGCGACGCGCGCCTGCGCGGCGGGGTTTGCAGTTGTCCCGTAGTGTCCTGTCAAGGGATTTGTTGTTAGGAATTTTTCAATCTTGTCAGGCAGGGCGTTGAAGAAGGCGACGACGCAGCTGGGGAAGCAGACTTCGTCCACGAGGCCGATGCTCAGATAGGTCTCGCAGTGGAAGAGGGAGGCGAGGTTCACGCCGTCGTGGTAGGCGTTGTTCTGGATGACGGCAGGCTCGCGGAGGAGCGGGTTGCCTGCCCGCTCCTTCCGGAAGACCCATCCGGGGGCGCGGCCGCTGTCGGGGCCGTTGAGTTCGCAGCCAGTGGGGGCGTTGATGAGGGCGAGCGTCACGTCGGGGTCCAGCGCGGCGCCCGCGATGGCCTGGATGCCGGCGAGGCTGCCGCCGCGGATGACGAGGTCCTTGCCGTTCCATTCGGGGCGCGTCTTCATGTAGGCGAGGGCGCGCAGCACGCGCAGATACATGTCGTGGAAATACCACTTCGTCGGCTTGTCGATGTCCTCCAGCGGATGGTAGTAGTCGTCCTGATGTTCGTCGTACCACTTCTCCGGCAGGCCGGTGGGCTGGCCGTGCCAGCTGATGTAGGCGGCCACCGCGTTCGCCGTGTCGGCGGTCGTGCAGGCGTTGACGGCGGAGGCGTCCGCCCAGACGTGGCTGAGGAACTCGACGCAGGCGGGCAGGCTCTTCGGCTTCGCGCCGACGGGCACCGCCAGATAGCCCGTGACGGGATAGCGGCCCAGGCAGTTGACCTCCAGCGAGAAGAGCTCCACCTTGCCCGCAAAGCCCTCCGGCGGCGCGCAGGGCGTCAGCTTCGCCTCCATCGGCAGCGCCTCCAGCCGCGCCTTCTCGTTTGCCCAGAAGGCGTCGAAGTCCGCCGGACGCGACGGCTTGGCGATGATGTGCTCCGCCTCGAAGAGGGCGCCGACCTCGTAGAGCAGGGCGGCCTGCTTGCGCTTCTGAACGATCTGGTGGCCCGGGTTCTGGACGATGTCGCCGTTGGCGTCCACGATCTGGTAGCAGATGTAGAGCCAGCCGGGCTTGTCGCTCGTGTAGGAGACGACGACGGGGGCGCCGTCGAAGACGACGTCGCGGACGGAGACGACCTCCGTCTCCCACTTAACGGTGCAGCGCAGGATGGTGCCGAGGGCGGGCTGCCCGTCCTTGAGGAGGCGCGCGGTGCAGACGAAGGGCATGCCGCAGCGGGCGCGCCCGTCGGCGGGCGTGAAGGTGGCGTCCAGAAAATAGGGGGATTCGACTGTCGTTTCCATGGGGGGCTCCTTTGGGGGATTTGGTCAATAACGTAGAATATAACCTAGAATCGCCGTTTCAAATTATAGTACGCGCGCATCTGACATACAAACGAACCACAGGAAAAAGTAAGCCATGTCCAGAACCATAGACTTCGAGAGCATCCAGGCGCATTACAACCTGCGCAACGTCCAGCGGAACGCCTACGCTTTGGCCGCCATCGAGCGCACCTGCTCGTATGCCGACTTCGCGCGTTCCAGCCGCTATGCGGAGGAGGCGCTCCGCAAGGCAGGCTTCTCCCGCGTCGAGCGCATCGCCCATCCCGCCGACGGCGCAACCTCCGCCTTCGACTGCGCCATGCCGCAGGCCTGGACCCTTGACACGAAAAAACGCTCCTTCCTTGAAATCGTGGACGACAGTCTCCCGCCAGAGGAGCGCCTTCTGGCGGACACGCGAGACAACCCCATGCACGCCAACATCTGGAGCGCACCGACGCCCAAAGGCGGAATTACTGCGGAACTTGTTGCGTATGAAGAAGTTAAAGCAAAAGGATATGGCGTCGTCAAAGGGAAGTGGGTCCTTTGGGCACCGGACAGATGGCATGACGTCTCGCTCATCGGCGGCGTCTACCACGATCTGGCCGAGGCCGGCGCGGCGGGACTTGTCGTCTGCAGCCTCTTTGGCGCGGACGTCCTGCCGAACGACCTGCGCTGGCAGAACGGCTGCGGCTACACGGGCTGGTATCTGCTGAAGGAAGACCGCCACCTGCCCGCCTTCGCCATCACGCCGCTTGTGGCGTGGCGGCTTCAGGAACGCCTCCGCAAGGGCAGCGTCGTCCTGCACGGCGAG
>CACZQQ010000272.1 GCA_902783355.1 uncultured bacterium | reverse complement strand
CATGCTACCGCGCGGGACGCACCGGTGACCGCTTCATGGCCCTCTGCAAGGCGGGCAAGATTCAGGATTGCTGCCATCCCAACGCCCTCATGACCCTCAAGGAGTATCTGATGGACTACGCCAAGCCCGAGACGCGCGCCATCGGCGAGGCCCTCATCGAGAGGGAGCTTGCGAACATCGGCAGCGACAAGGTCCGCGAGATCACGCGCCAGCACCTCGCCGACATCGAGAACGGCCAGCGCGACTTCAGGTTCTAATTCCTTCGCATCTTGACACATACATGTAGTCCATGAACACGACGGCCTCAGCGGAACGCGTCCACATCGGCTTCTTCGGCCGCAGCAACGTGGGCAAGTCGAGCCTCATCAACGCGGTGACAGGGCAGGAGCTCTCCGTCGTCGCGGAGGCGCGCGGAACCACCACCGACCCCGTCCTCAAGGCGATGGAGCTGCTGCCGCTGGGGCCGGTCGTCCTCTTCGACACGCCCGGCATGGACGACGACACCGCGCTGGGCGCCCTGCGCGTCCGCCGCGCCCGCCAGATGCTCAACCGAGCCGACATCGCCGTCCTCGTGCTGGACGCAACCGACGGCTTCACCTCCGCGGACGCGCAGATCTTCTCGTTCATCCGCGCCAAGGGAATCCCCTGCGTGGTCGCGGTCAACAAGTCCGAACTGGCCACGCCCGAAAGCCCGCTGGAAGGCATGACCGTCGTGCGCGTGAGCGCGAAGACGGGGCTCGGCCTCGCCGAACTCAAGGAGACGCTCGCGCAGAGCATGCCCGCCGACGACGGCCGCCGCCTCGTCGCCGACCTGCTCCAGCCAGGGGAGTGCGTGGTGCTTGTCACGCCCGTCGACGCGGCCGCCCCCAAAGGCCGCCTCATCCTGCCGCAGGTGCAGACGCTGCGCGACATCCTGGACAGCGGCGCCTACGCGGTCGTCACGAAGGAGACGGAGCTGGCGGCGGCGCTGGCGCGGCTGGCGGCCCCGCCGCGGCTGGTCGTCACGGACAGCCAGGCCTTCCGCCAGGTGGCGCAGACCGTCCCGCGCGAGATTCCGCTGACCTCCTTCTCCATCCTCTTCTCACGCTACAAGGGCTATCTGGCGGGCGCCGTCAGGGGCGCGGCCGCGCTGGAGACGCTGAAAAGCGGCGACAGGGTGCTCATTTCGGAGGGCTGCACGCACCACCGCCAGTGCGGCGACATCGGCACCGTGAAGCTGCCGGCCGCCATCAGGCGCCTCTGCGGCCACGAGCCGCAGTTCGACTTCTCCAGCGGCAACGGCTTCCCCGAGGACCTCACGCCCTACGCGGCGGTCGTCCACTGCGGCGGCTGCATGCTGACGGAGCGCGAGGTCCGCTTCCGCGCCCAATGCGCCGCCGACCAGGGCGTCCCCTTCACCAACTACGGCATCGCCCTCGCCCACGCCAGCGGCATCCTCGCACGCGCCCTCGAACCCCTCAAGGGATGCTTTTGAGAGACCTTGCCCCCAATGGGGGAGGTTACAAAACGGCGCGGGGCCTCTGCCGAAGTCTATAATACATATATAGTACAAGGCATTATGACAGACTTCACCGACAGCATGCCGAAATATCCGCAGGGCGAGCCCGCCTTCGTGGAACTGCTCAAGCGCCATATACCGTTCACGCCGCATTGGGAGAGGCGCCCCTGCCGTCCGGACGAGCTGGATGCCACGCGGGGCGTGCGGCTAGATGCCGTCTTTCCGGATCCGGAGGGGCTTCTGGAGACCGCCTACGCCGACTTCAACCGCTTTCTGGGCGAGGCGGGCCTTGCCGGCGCCGCGACGGCGGTCGCCGTGCGGCCTGTCGCCGGACTGGCGTGGGAGGGGCACCGCCTGGCCATCAACGCCACCTCGATCCGGCTGGAGGCTTCGGACACGGAGGGCGTCCGGCGCGGCCTCGCCCACCTGCGGGACCTGATGGCAGGCTCGCCCTATCTGAAGCACGGCGAGACCACCCGCGTGCCATGGCTGCGGAACCGCAT
>CACZQQ010000271.1 GCA_902783355.1 uncultured bacterium | reverse complement strand
TCGCGGGAGGCCACGGGCATGGAGCTGGTGTTGCAGATGATGATGGTGCGGTCGATGAGCTTGCGGCCCGTGCGCGGATCCTCCAGCACGGGGAACTCCTGCAGGATCTCGACCACCTCGCCGGCGCGCTCACCGACGGCCGCCACGATCACCACGTCCGCCTCGGAGCGCTGCGAGAGCGCGTGCTGCAGGACGGTCTTTCCGGCGCCGAACGGGCCAGGCGTGCAGAAGGTCCCGCCCTTGGCGACGGGGAAGAAGGTGTCGATGGTACGCACCTGCGTCACCATGGGCTCCTCGGGCAGGAGCTTCTCCTTGTAGCAGGGGATCGGCACGCGGACCGGCCAGGTCTGCACCATGGTGATCTCGCGCTCGGCGCCGTTCTCCTCGCTGGTCGCCTTGGCGACGGCCGTGCGGATGCCGTAGGCGCCCTTGTCAATCTGCCATGTGATGCGCCAGAGCCCCTTCCACGCGAAGGGGAGCATGATCTTGTGGTGGAAGATGCCCTCGGGAACCCAGCCCACCTCGTCGCCGGCCTTCAGGACCGCGCCGACGCCGGCGGTCGGGGTGTACTCCCAACGTCGCTCCGTATCAAGGGGATAGATGTATGTGCCGCGTTTCAGGAAGAGCGATTCGGCCGCCAGGCGCGGCAGCGGATTCTGCAGGCCGTCGTAGCCCTGCGTGAGCAGGCCGGGGCCCAGCTCGATGGAGAGCAGGTGGCCGGAGAAGCCCACCGCGTCGCCGACCTTGATGCCCGAGGTGTTCTCGAAGACCTGCACGTCCGCCTCGCCGCCGCGCACGCGGATGACCTCGCTCTTGAGCTCGGTCCCGTCCGCCAGCCGCACGAAGGCCACCTCGTTCTGCATCACGTCGGTGTCGAAGGCGACGCTGACCATGTTGCCGTTCACGCCGGTTACCCGGCCGGTCTTGCTGTATTCGTTCATCTTTGCTCTTCCTGCATTCTGTGTCGTTGATTCTAAATCGTCTCGCCGCCGCGGCGCGCCTGCGCGGCCGCCACGACGCCGTCCACCATCGCCTTGAAGGCCTCGGCGCCGCGCGTCCTGTCGTAGCGGCGGGCCTCCTCCATCAGGCGGACCTTCAGGGCGTAGGCGGCCACCACGTCCAGGCTGAACTGCTCGCGGGCGGCCAGCTCGTCCAGGTGGCTCCACTGCAACGCATACCACGCCCAGGCGCGCTCGACGGGCGCGCCCTGCTCGAAGAGGGCGTCCAGCCGCTTCACGTCGTTGGGGAAGACCTGCGCCTCGGGGCGGGCGGCGGCAGTGCGGCCGCCCAGACGGGCCGCGCGGCGGCGCGCCAGCGCATTCCGCATGACGACCTGCCAGTCGTACCAGTCACGCGCCAGCCGCGGAAGCCCCGCGCCCGCGCGCTCCGGGTCGGCCACGTAGGCCGCCGGCGGACACAGCTCCAGCGCGGCGATGGCCTCCGCGTCACGGGCGGAGAGCAGCTTGCGGCACTGCGCCAGAAAGTCGTCCCATCGCGGCCCGGTCCAGCCGTCGCCAGGCTGCGAAGGCATGGCCAGCGCCGGCAGGGTGGAAAGGAAATAGAAGAAATCCGATGCCATGGGCTTCTCCGTCGGGAGCGGCTTACTTGTCGGTCAGGGCGGCGGCGACGGCGGGGGAGACGTGCGCGGCCAAGGCCTCGGCCAGCGACTCGTCGCTGAAGTCGTAGACGACGTCGCTGCCGCGGAAGGCCAGGCGGAATCCGGCGGCCAGCTCGGGGGACGGCGCCAGCGAGACGCGCTCCTTCAGGGAATCCGCCAGGCGGGCCTTGACGGCGGTCTCGGCCGCGGCCAGCTCGGAGGCCGGCAGAAGCACCTTCAGCTCGTCGGTGGAACCGTTCTTCTCCAGATAGGACTGGCAGAGGGTGGCGACGACCTGCGCGAGGCCCTCCCCCTTCAGCGTCTCGCGCATCAGGGCCGTGGCGGCCTGGGCGACGCGGCGCTCCAGCTCGGCGCGCACCTCCAGCATGACCTGGCGGGCGGACTGGCGCAGCGCCTGCTCGCCCTTCTCCTGCAGCGTGGCGCTGGCGGCCTTGGCGGCCGCGACGATGGCGTCGGCCTCCTCGTGCGCCTTCGCGACGATGGCGTCGGCCTCCTCGCGCGCCTCGCCGATGATGCGGACCTGTTCGGCCTCCGCCTTCTTGATGCCGTCCCTGTCGATGCGGTCCAGCAGTGCCTGCAATTCGTCAGCCATGATGCTTGTTCCTCTGGTGCGTTTGTCGTTGCGTGAAATCGGATCAGTCCTTGCCGGTCCAGCAGTAGGTGCAGAGGCGGTCGACGGGGAAGCCGATGGCCTCCAGCATGCCCTCCAGCGTCTGGTACTTCAAGGTGGTGAAGCCCATCTCCTTGCGGATGAGCTCGACCATGCGGCGGTACTTTTCGGTGTGGCAGTCGGCGTAGCTGGCCACGGTCTCCTCCGTCTCCTGCCCGCCCTCCAGTTCGTGGATGGCGCGGCGGGCGACCAGCTCCAGCGGGCCGCGCGACGGCGAGAAGTTGAGGTAGCGGCAGCCGAAGAGGATGGGGGGGCATGCGGAGCGCACGTGGACCTCCTTGGCGCCCCACTCCGGCAGGCGCGCGAAGGTGTCCTTGAGCTGCGTGCCGCGCACGATGGAGTCCTCGCAGAAGAGGAGCCGCTGGCCGTGGATGAACTCCTGGACGGGGATGAGCTTCATCTTGGCCACGTGGCGGCGCGTGGTCTGCGAGTCGGAGATGAAGCTGCGCGGCCACGTGGGCGTGTATTTGATGAAGGAGCGCTTGTAGGGCAGATGGCGCTCGTAGGCGTAGCCGAGGGCGTGGGCGGTGCCGGAGTCGGGCACGCCCGCCACCGCGTCCACCTCCAGGCCATCGTCCAGCCTGGCGAGGGCGGCGCCGCAGCGGTAGCGGCACGCCTCCACGTTGATGTCCTCGTAGGAGGAGGCGGGGAAGCCGTAGTAGATCCACATGAAGGCGCACATCCGCATCTTGGCGCGCGGCGGCAGGACCGGCTTGATCTCGAAGGTCCCCTGCTCCAGCAGGACCGCCTCGCCGGGGCCCAGCCACCGTACCACCTTGTAGCCCAGGTTGTGCAGCGCGCAGGATTCGAAGGCGGCCGCCAGGCTGCCGTCCGCCTTGCGGCCGATGACGACCGGCGTGCGCCCCACGATGTCGCGGCAGGCGTAGACCCCGTTCCGCATGGCCAGCAGGACGGAGCACGAGCCGTCGATGCGCTCCTGCATCGCCTTCAGGCCATCGGCGACGGTGGCCTCGCAGGCGATGAGGGTGGCGGCGATTTCGGTGGGGCAGACCACGCCGCCGAACATCTCGGTGAAGTGCATGTGGCGCTGCTCGAGGAACTCGTCGCGCAGGGCCATCAGGTTGTTGACGACGCCCACCATGACGATGCCGAACTTGCCGCAGCGCGAGGAGACGATGAGGGGCTGGCTGTCGGTGTCGGAGATGCTCCCGATGCCGATGCGCCCGTGCATGTTGTCCAGGTTCTCCTCGAACTTGGAGCGGAACTGGTCGTGGGTGATGTCGTGGATTTCGCGCTGGAAGGAGCCGTCGTCGCCGACGAAGAGGAGGCCGGCGCGCTTGTTGCCCAGATGGGAGTGGTAGTCCGTGCCGTAGAAGACATCCGCCACGCACTCGCCCTTTGACACTGCTCCGAAGAATCCGCTCATGGAAACATCCTATAGGATTGGCCTGTGAAAAAAAGGGAAACCGCCTAAAAGGCGGTAAAACGAGATAATATAACCCTTCCCCCCAAAAGCGTGGCGGGGGGTTGAGGCAATGTGTCCGAATCCGTCAAGGCGAGGGGCTCGCGGAGCCGGGGGCGCCCGCCGCCTTCAGAATCTCCTCGCAGTGGCGGCGGGCCCTGTCGAGATGGCCTCGCAGGTCGCCGAACTCCTCCTCGCGGTGTTCGGCGCGCTTCTTCAGGTCGTGCCGCCGCACAAGGTGGTAGCAGCGCTCCACGGCGATGAAGGCCAGCGCATAGCACAGGATGACCGGCACGCCCACGGCCGCCAGCAGAATGAAGACGCCGTAGACGACGGCGAAGGGCACGATGACGTAGAGAATCTCCTGCGGCTCGGGCCGACGCGGGACATCGCCCATGGCCATGCCGTGCATCAGAAACTCCTGCAGCGGAACACCATGTGCCTTGTCGGCGACCGTGAAGTCGCGCAGCCAGCGGGCGGCCTCGCCGCGCTCGTCCTCCCAGAAGGCGGCGCGCGCGTCGTCGAGCAGCTTGTTGAGGCGCTCCTGTTTTATCATAACTCCTTCAATACCAGCAATATAGCGCACTTTCTCCTCGTATTGGGCGGCAAAGGCGGCCCAATGCCGCTCGAAATCCAGCGGCGAGACGGTCTCCGTGTCGCGCACATGGAAGAGGCGGCAGAGCTCGTTGAAGCGCTGCACGGCGGTCTCGCCCTGGTGGCTCAGGTAGCGGCGCACCTCGATGAGGC
>CACZQQ010000270.1 GCA_902783355.1 uncultured bacterium | reverse complement strand
GGGCTATCGGATGACGTGGGTGAAGAGGCCGTCGCGCAGCTTGGGCTCGAACCAGGTGGACTTGGGCGGCATGATGCCGTTGGCGTCCGCGACATCCATAAGTTGTTCCAATGAAGTAGGATACATGGAGAATGCCACCGTATAGGCGCCCGAATCCACAAGGCGCTCCAGCTCGGCGGTGCCGCGGATGCCGCCCACGAAGTCGATCCGCTTGGAAGTGCGCGGATCGTCGATGGCCAGCATGGGCTTGAGCACCTGGTCCTGCAGCAGGCTGACGTCCAGCGCGGCGATGGGGTCGTTGACGGGACGGTCACGGAAGGTCAGCGAACGCCACTTGCCGCCCATGTAGAAGCAGACCTGGCCCGCCTCGGCGGGAACCGCAGGCGCCTCCTCCGCCAGCGTCCCCAAGGCGGCCAGACGCGACAGGAAGCCGTCCGCGGACAAGCCGTTCAGGTCGGCGACGACGCGGTTGTAGGCGAGAATGCGCAGCTGTCCGGCCGGGAAGATGACCGCCATGGTGCGGCCGGATTCGCCTGCGCCGCAGTTGGCCTGGCAGGCGCGGCAGGCGGCGGCGGCGCGGTGGTGGCCGTCGGCGATGTAGAGGCGCGGGACGGCGGCGAAGGCGGCATAGACGGCGGCGGCCTTGTCGTCGGCGACGCGCCAGCCCGTGTGGCGGATGCCGTCGGAGGCCGTGAAGTCGAAGAGGGGCTCCGTCTCCATGGTCTGGGCCATGATGGCGTTGAGGGCCTCGTCGTCGCGGTAGGCGAGGAAGACGGGGCCGGTCTGGGCGCCCGTGGCCTGGATGTGGCGGGTGCGGTCGTCCTCCTTCTCCTGGCGGGTGCGCTCGTGCTTGCGGACGACGCCGCACTCGTACTCCTCCACGGAGGCGCAGCCGACGATGCCCGTCTGGCGGCGGCCGTCCATCACGAGCGAGTAGACGTAGTAGCGGGGCTTGTCGTCCTGCGCCAGCGCCTCGCTGGAGATGCGCTGCCAGTTGGCGGCCGCCCGCGCATAGACCTGCGGGTCGTAGCCCGAAAGGGCGTCGTCGAATTCAAGGTCGCTGCAGGTGACGCGCAGGAAGGAGAGGGGATTCCCCTCCGCCATGGCGCGCGCCTCGCGGCGGTTCATGACATCGTAGGGAAGCGTGGCGACCTGCTTGGCCAGGCCCGCCTTGGGGACGAATGCAGCAAACGGATAGACGTGTGCCATGTTGAGACCTCGCTGTGTTGGTATGTGATGTACGATGCACTTATGTACTATAAGGAAAAGGCGGCAGGACGCGCGCCGCCTCGGCGCCTTCAGAAGCTGGAGGCAGGATCCAGGGAGACCAGGACGGCGATTCGGCGGTAGAGGCGTGCGCGGAACTCCTCCTGCGGCACAGGGAAGGCGGCGGCCATCGCGCGGGCCGTCGACAACATCTCGGCCGCATCCAGGGGGCGCCCGGACGCCGCAAAAGCCTCCCCCCTCTGTTCAAGCTGTGCGGGAAGCGCCTGCGCCATCGGACGTTGCAAATTGGCCATGGCCGCGCGAACCGCCTCACCGCGCAGGGCGGCTCCCGCCGCCGCCGAAGCGGCTTCGTCTTCGACGCCATCGGACGCCGCGTCCTTCGGCACGGCGACTTCGCGCTCAAGACTCTGCCGGACGACATGCTCCCGCCCGTCCACCATGAGGCGCAGCGTGCAGGCGGCACGGCGCCTGCGCTTCCCGTCCTGCGAGACAGGGCCATCCTCGACGGCGGCATGCAGCAGCAGCGGCTCGCCCTCCCCCGTACCGGAGACGGCCGTCACCTGGAAGAAGTCGGCGACGCCCCATCCGTGCAGTTCGGCGCGCACCGCCTGCGCGGCCTCCTCGGCGGACATCCCCTGGGCGGCCACAGGCAGCCGCACGCCCTTGTTCAACCGCGCCTGCATCTGGCGGGCCTGCGCCGCATTGCGGTGGGCACGGCCGAGGGCCTCGCGGACGGCGGAAGGCAGCTGCGTCCCGTTGGAACCGCCCATGAAGGCGGCCAGGCCGGTGGCGAATTCGTCGTAGGTCATGGCCAGGCTGAAGCGGTTGTCCACGTTGAGGGCCGCGTCCTGCGCCACCTGGTAGTTGTGGAAGGCGTCGGGAACATGCCGCTGGAAGCAGGCCTTGGTCTCCTCCTGCAGCTGCGTCAGCAGCGCGCCGTCGTCGAAGAAGAGGTAGCAGCCTGTCTCGGGCGCGCCCGATTGCAGGCGGTCCAGCTCGCGCTCCAGCACGGCGACCGCCGCCATGTAGTTCCTCAGGGCGCAGCGCTCGTCCACGCGGGCGCGCGTGTCGGCCAGACGCGCCTTCGCCATTTCGACGGCCGCCTTGCGGCAGCGGGCCACCATGTCCGCGTCTGCGGGAAGGATGCCAGCCCTGCGCCATTCCTCCAGCGCCTGGCTCAGTTCCGCCTCGACGGCCTCCAGCGGAAGCTTGCCGGACAGGATGAGGGAGTGGATCTTCTCAAGGCTGGCTGTCACCCAACGGCGGGGCGCCTCGGCGACCTTCGCCTTGAAGAGGAGGGCCGTGGCCGTGTCGCCGATGGGCGCAAGCGTCTCCGCCAGATGCGCATGTTCAGCCGCGCCCTGCAGAAGCAGCCTGAAGCCCTCCTGCGCGGTCTCCGCACGGCCGAATTGCGTCTCCGCCGTCTCCATGAGACGGCAGACCGCGCGCTTCTCGCGAAGCGAGGCGCGGATTGTCTCCAGATGCTTCAGGAAGGCGTCTCGCTCGGGCATGTGGGGGATGCCGATGCGGGCGTTGGAGGCGGCCCAGCGGCGGAAGGAGAGGGCCGCCGCGGCGCGCCTGTCCTGCTCCAGATAGGCGGCCGCCGCCTCGGTAGGCACGTCCATCCATTGGCTCTCCGAG
>CACZQQ010000269.1 GCA_902783355.1 uncultured bacterium | reverse complement strand
AATCTCGGCGCTTGCGGACTAGCGGGTCGCGCCGGCGCTGTATTCGTGGGGCTGCGGGGCCTCGACGCCGCCATCCAGGAGGCTGAAATTGGCGGCGCTGGTGTTGTTGCCGGCGGTGAAGGCGCCCATGCCGGAGGGAGGCATCCCGACGGTCACGTCGCCCAGGTTGCCGGTCGGGACGACGGCGCCGGCGGCCGTGACGACCATGCCGGGGTTGGCGCCGTAGACGCTGCTGAGCAGCGCGCCGCGGTCGGCGGGTTCCACCGTGGCCACGAGGGTGGAGAAGGCCTTGCCGAAGGTGTCGATCAGGGCCACGTCACCGCTGTCCATCACTTCGCCCATCAGGGAGGCGATCTCTTCGGGGGTCAGAGTGCGCAGGAAAGCCAGGAGCTCCTCAAGGGACATGTCCTTCAGGGACTTGGACGCCTTGGCGGAGACGTTGGCCGCGCCGGCGGCGGCCTCGGCCGCGGTCGCGGAGAAGGTGCAGGCCATCATTGCCACGGCGATGAGGGCGACGAGGAGATTCTTCAGGGTTTTCATTGTTTTGCCTCCCTTGATGGGATGTGGGTTGTCTATGTACAAATTGTTGCTAATCAGAAACTTGCCTAGAAACGCCCTGCAAGCAATGCACTTGTGGAGCGCTCGTAAAACAACATAATGTAATGCTTTCACCCCGCTTTGCAAGTCTCGTTTTTCTTTTTTTTCAAAACTGCGCGGGACGGGGCTTTCTTCCTTTTATAATGATGCGCCTCCCTCCGCTTCCGGCGCTGAACGCCGACTCGGCTTGCCATTCAGGGCGGGTGCATTATGGTACATTATATTATGACGTTTTACCACCAGATGGCCCCTTGGCGGGGCAAGATGAATGCCATGGCGAATATCCTTTCAAAACTCTTCAGTCGAATCGGCCGCCTCTTCGGCGGCAAGCCATCCGCTCCACAGACGGAGACCACTTCCTCCCCGGCGCCCGCCCGCAAGAAGGACGACGCGTCCGCGCAAGGCGGCGCGGGCGCGCGCAAGCGTTCGCATCGCGGCGGCCGCGGGCGCGGCAGGGAGCGCGGCGAGGGCGGCGAATCCCGTCCGCAGGACTCCGTCCCTGCGCCCTCTGCGCGGGGCCGCGGCGGGCATGGCGACCGCGGCGGCCGTCTGGAGCGCCGCGACAGCCGCCAGGAGCCCCGTTCGCTGAAGGCGGGCGACTACTCCGAAGACGAGTCCGGCGTCAAGTCGGCGCATGCGGAGTGGAACAAGAAGCCCGTGGGCGACTGGGCGCCGCCGCCCGTGGAGGCGCGGGAGGAGGGGGCCGCCTACTTCCAGGACTATCCGCTGGACCGCCCCATCCTGCGGGCCGTGCTGGACGACCTTGGCTTCAAGCGGTGCACGCCCATCCAGGCGAAGGCGCTTCCCATTGCGCTGCAAGGACTTGACATTGCCGGCAAGGCACAGACTGGCACCGGCAAGACGGCGGTCTTCCTCATGTCGATGCTGCAGCAGTTCATCCACAGCGAGGAGAAGCGCGCGTTGAACCAGCCCTTCGCGCTCGTGCTGGCGCCCACCCGCGAACTGGCGCTGCAGATCGCCCACGACGCGGAGAACCTGAGCGTCTACACGAGCCTGCGGACGGTGGCGGTCTTCGGCGGCATGGACTACGAGCGGCAGCGGCGGCTCCTGCAGGCGGGGTGCGACCTCGTGGTGGCGACGCCGGGGCGCCTCATCGACTATCTGCAGCACCATGTCATCGACACCGCCGCCCTCAAGGTGCTGGTCATCGACGAGGCCGACCGCATGCTGGACATGGGCTTCATCCCCGACGTCAAGCGCATCATCAACTATCTGCCGCCCAGGGAGCAGCGCCAGACCATGCTCTTCAGCGCGACCCTCTCCCACGACATCATGAACCTGGCCTCCCGCTGGATGCGGCCCGACCCCGCCGTCGTGGAAATCGAGCCGGAGACGGTGGTGGCCTCGGGCATCAACGAGACCGTCTACGCCTGCACCACGAAGGAGAAGCTGGCGGTCATGCTGTGGGTCCTGAACCACGAGGAGTGCGGGCGCGTCCTCATCTTCCGCAACCGCAAGTGCGACGTGGAGGAGCTGGCGGAGACGCTGCGCCGCTGCGGCATCAAGTGCGAGATGCTCTCCGGCGACGTCAGCCAGAACCGCCGCCTCAACATCCTGGAGGACTTCCGCACGGGCAAGGTGAAGGTGGTCGTCGCCACCGACGTGGCCGGACGCGGCATCCAGGTGGACGGCATCACCCACGTCTTCAACTACGACCTGCCCTACGAGGCGGAGGACTACGTCCACCGCGTGGGGCGCACCGCCCGCGCCGGCCACCAGGGCCGCGCCATCTCCTTCGCCAGCGAGGACTGCGCGTTCGTCATCCCCGACATCGAGGAGTACATCGGCCGCGCGCTGCCCATCACGCAGCCGGAGGACGAGATGCTGCGCCTGCCCGAGGGCGTCCGTTCGCCCGCCGGCATGCGGCCGCGTTCACATTCCCACGGTGGTGGAGGCCATGGCCGTCCAGGTCCGCACAGGCGATAGCGCGGCTCCGCGGGAGGCGACTCTCCTGCCGGTGGTGGTCGTTCTGGACCGGCTGCGGAGCGCCTTCAACACAGGCAATGTCTTCCGCCTTGCGGACGCGGTGCGCGCCGAGGCCATCTACGCCTGCGGCTACACGCCCTGCCCTCCCCACGACAAGCTCGCCAAGACCGCGCGCGGCTGCGACGAGACCGTCCCCTGCCGCCACTTCGAGACGGCCGCCGAGGCGCTGGACGAGCTGCGCTCCCGCGGCTACGCGCTCTACGGCGTGGACACCGTGGAGGGCGCAAGGGACTACTGGGAGGCGCCCCTGAAGTTTCCCTGTGCATTAGTTCTTGGGAATGAAGCACTTGGAATAGAGGAGGACGTCCTCTCCCGCTGCGACGCCTTCATCCGCCTGCCCGCCTGCGGCCTCAAGAACTCCATCAACGTGGGCAACTGCGGCGCCGTCGTCCTCTTCGAGGCCCTGCGGCAATACAGGCTTTCCACGACATCCCCCACCCCTCAACCATGAGGCAAACGCCATGTTCAGAAACTTCTTCTGCTTCCTCATCCGCATCACCCTGAAGTGCCTGTTGTGGCTGCGCTACCGCGTGAAGCTGGTGGGCCTGGATTCCCTGAAGGGCATCGACCCGAAGGGCGTCCTCTTCCTGCCGAACCACCCGGGGCTCATCGACCCCGTCATCGTCGCAAGCGCCCTCTGGAGCCGCTTCCAGCCGCGCGCGCTGGTCATCGAGAAGCAGATCAAGGGGTCTCCGCTGCGGCACGTGACGAAGCTGCTGCGCATCCTGCCGATTTCGGACACGGGCGTCTTGGGCATGTCGGGGCACGACACGGTGCTGGGGCAGCTGGACAAGTGCGTGGAGGCGCTCAAGGCGGGCGACAACGTGCTGATGTATCCGGCGGGTCGCATCTACCGTTCGAAGCTGGAGCAGCTGCGCGGCAACGGCGGCCTGAGCCGCATCATGAAGGAGCTGCCCGACGTCAAGATCGTGCTGGTGCGCACGACAGGGCTGTGGGGCAGCGAGTTCACCCGCGCGAAGGGCTACCAGCTGAGCTTCGGCGCCTGCGTCATGCGCCATCTGCACCATGTCCTGCTGGGCGGCATCTTCTTCATGCCGCGCCGCGAGGTCACCGTCGAGTTCGTCCCCAAGCCGGCCGACTTCCCCGACGGGCAGGACAAGGAGACGCTGAACCGCTATCTGGAGAAGTTCTACAACGCGACGGCGCACGGCAACACCTATGTGCCCTACACCTGGTTCGAGGGCGGCGGCACGCGCACCATTCCCGAGCCGGACTCCTACAACGCCATCACAAGCACCGCCATGGTGCCCAAGGAGGTGCGCGAGGCCATCATGGCGCACCTGCACGAGCTGACCGACAAGAAGGTCATCCGCGAATCGGACACGCTGGGGTCGGAGCTGGGGCTCGACTCGCTGGCGGTGGCGGAGCTGCTCTTCTGGGTGCAGAACCAGTTCGGGCACGAGGCGCAGAATCCGGAGGGCGTGCAGACCGTGGCGAACCTGATGCTGGCGGCCATCGGCGAGAGCGCCTCCACCGAACCCCTCAAGCCCGTGCCGCCCAACTGGTTCTACGACGACGACTCCACGCTGAAGGTGACGATGGCCTCCTCCGTCCCCATGTCCTTCCTGCTCAACGCGAAGAAGCATCCTTCGCGGCCCGTGTGGGCGGATCAGAACACAGGCGTGCTGACCAACCGCAAGATGGTGCTGGCGGTCATGGTGCTCAAGGACGTCATCGCGAAGCTGCCCGGCGACCGCGTGGGCATCCTGATGCCCGCCACCGCCGCCTCCACGGTCTTCTACCTGGCCTGCCAGTTCGCCGGCAAGGTGCCCGTCATGATCAACTGGACGGTGGGCAACCGCAACATGCTCCACTGCATCAAGGCCTCCGGCGTGCAGAAGATCCTGACGGCGGAGCTCGTCATCCAGCGCCTCAAGGGCACGGGCGTGGACTTCACGGGCGTGGAGGAGTACTTCGCGACCATCGACGAGCTCAAGAAGGGCATCAGCCTCTGGAAGAAGCTGTGGTGCGTCGCCATGAGCTACATTTCGTGGCACAGCCTGTGGAAGGCGCCCATCCCCGAGACGGCGGTCATCCTCTTCACCTCCGGCTCGGAGAGCATGCCCAAGACGGTGCCGCTGACCCACAAGAACATGCTCACGGGCCTGGACGCCGCCATCCGCGACATGCAGATCAAGCAGGGCGACGTCCTGCTGGGCATGCTGCCGCCCTTCCACTCCTT
>CACZQQ010000268.1 GCA_902783355.1 uncultured bacterium | reverse complement strand
CCTACGTGCGCTCTTCGCCTCCGCCTTTGCGCTTCGCCTCCGCCTTCGCGCTTTGGCCTTCCGCAGGCTGCGCGCCCTGGCGGGCGCTTGCCAGCGGTTACGCGAGGTCGCGCACCTACGTGCGCTTCCGCTTCCGCCTTCGCGCTTTGGCCTTCCGCAGGCTGCGCGCCCTGGCGGGCGCTTGCCAGCGGTTACGCAAGGTCGCGCACCTACGTGCGCTGTCGTTCCGCCTTCGCACTGCCGTTTAGGCGTCAGAGGGCCTGAAATGACGGATGAAGTTTATATCTATCTGCGCCACAATGACTTACGCTTTTTTGACAGGTTGATGGCCTCGCAGAGGGCGGCGGCCCCGTCGTCGGAGATGTCCGTGCCGGAATCCGCGTTGCCGCCAGCCATGTCTTCGGCGGCCAGCTGCTGCCGCAACCGGGCCTGTTCGGCCTCCAGCGCCATTTCCTCCACGCGCTTCAGGCAGTCCTCGACGGCCTGCGCGGGCATCTCGGGCAATGTCTCCGTCGCGCCGTCGGCGTCGGCCGGGGCGAAGACGGAGGCGGTGAGGAGGCGGCTGACCACGGTGTCCGCAGCCCAATCGCCTTGGGCGATGGCCTTGACGCCCTCCTCCCATTCGCCTTCGGACGTGTTGGCAAGGAGGTAGTTGAGGGCTTGGAAGACGGGGGCCTCCCCCGTGAGGCGCCAGAAGGCGTCGGAGGCGGCGAAGCGTTTGGCGGCCTCGTGGTAGTGGAGGGCGAGGTCGAGGGCGGCCGTCGCCACGCTTGTCGCCGCGCGGTTGTTTTCGCGTTCAAGCATGGCCCGCGGGACGATCTGGGGCGCGGGCGTCGGCGGCGCGGCGGCGGCCCCGTCCGGCTGGAAGGCACGCCGCGTCTCCCTGCGCGATTCCTCCAGCATCCGCTGGCGCTGTCCGTCCAGCAGGTTGAGGAGGATGCCTTTGGGGATGGAGAGCTGGTCGGCCAGCCACTGGGCGTGGCCGATGCGCGCCACGTCGTCCTGGATGCAGGCGATGACGGCCAGCATCTCGTCGACGATCTGGCTGCGCGCCTCGGGGGTCCCTTCCGGATGCTGCTGCTGGAAGACGCGGAAGGCGAAGGGGATTGCGGGCTCGGCGGCGGCCATGACCTGCTGGAGGGCCTCCGCGCCGCCATTGCGGAAGAGGCCGTCGGGGTCCTCGCCCTCCGGCAGGGTCGTGACGAGGGGCTGGATGCCGCCGCCGTAGAGCAACTTGACGGTGCGCAGCGTGGCCTTGTGGCCGGCCGCGTCGCCGTCGAAGGCCAGGTGCGCCGTCTTCACGTTGGCCTTGGCCAGCAGCCGCACATGCTCTTCGGTGAAGGCGGTGCCCTGGGCGGCGACGGCCTGCTCCAGGCCCGCGCGGTGGCAGGCGATGACGTCCAGCTGCCCCTCGCAGACGAGCGCCCAGCCGGCCTTGCGGAAGGCCATCCGCGCGATGTTCAGCCCGTAGAGCACGGAACTCTTGTGGAAGAATTCGGTCTCGGGGCTGTTGACGTACTTGCCCGTGTTGGGCGGCGTCGGGCCGAGGACGCGTCCGGAGAAGGCGACGACGCGGGAGAGCTCGTCGCAGATGGAGAACATGAGGCGGTTGCGGAATCGGTCGGCGAGGCGCCCGTCCTCCTTCTGGATGGCGAGGCCGGTGGCGGTGAGGAGGGCGGCGGAGAAGCCGTTGGCCAGCGCCCAGGCGGCGAAGGCGTCCCATGCGTCGGGGGCGTAGCCGATGCGGTAGCGCTCGACGGTGGCGCCGTCGAGGCCGCGGGAGCGGAGGTATTCGCGCGCGGCGGCGCCCTCTGGCGCGTTGAGGTGGCTCTGGTACCAGGCCGCGGCCGCGTCCAGCAGCCGCATCCCGTCGTCGCGGAACTGGCGCCTGCGGCGCGCGTCGTCGGCCGTGACGCCGTCGTCGTAGTTCTCGGGGATGACGACGCCGTATTTTCGTGCAAGCCACTCCATGGCACCGACATAGTCCGTGTTGACCAGGGCCTTGACGAGGGTGACCAGGTTGCCGCCGACGCCGCATCCGAAGCAGTGGTAGACCTGCTTGGCGGGGTTTATGTGGAAGGAGGGGGTCTTCTCGTTGTGGAAGGGGCAGCACGCCTTGAAGTCGTTGTCGCCCGCCTTCTTCAGTTCGAAGAAGCCCTGCGCGACCTCGACGATGTCGGCCTTGCGCATGATTTCGTCTATGACGGTCTGCGGGATTCTCATGGCGTGAAAGTTACTTCCTGACGCGGCGGCTGACCTGCATGAGGCGGCGGGTGAGGCGCTGCGCCTCCTCCTGGTCGCCCCTGTCGAACGCGCGCTTCATGCACAGGCGGTAATAGTTGCAGGCCTCGGCGGGGCTGTCCACGTAGACGTCGTAGACGACGGCGAGATTGCGCAGCAGGACCTCGTTGGCGGGGTCGTGACGGAGCCCCTCCTTGAGGAAGCGGACGGCCTGCGGAGCCTGCTTGCGGCGCAAGGCCATCATGCCCAAACTGTTGTAGAGTTCGGGCCAGGTGCGGTAGGGGTCGCGCATCTGGAGGGGTTGCAGGAGGGCCAGCGCCTTGTCCTGCAGATTGTTCTCCGCATAGCAGCGGCCGAGCAGCAGCTGCACCTTGGGCCGCGGGCCGCCCTTGGACGGCAGGAGCGCCAGCGCCCTCTCCAGCGGGACGATGGCCTGCTGCGTCTGGCCGGACTGCGCCAGCGCCCAGCCGTAGAAGAACCAGCAGTCGAAATTCTCCGGTTCGAGGATGGTGCATTTGGAGAGGTCGTAGAGGGCCTGCTTGCGGTCGGTCTCGCTGCCCTGGCGGCAGAAGCGGCAGTAGTCGTTGAGGAGGCGCGCCTGCATGTAGGAGGCGTTCTGCTTGAGGCATTCGGCGGTGAGCTCCTGGGCCATGGAGAGCTCGCCCTGCTGGGCGGAGGCATACGCCTGCGACATGAGCGCGTTCACGTCCCGGCGGGCGCATCCCGCCAGCAGGAGGGCCGCCAGCAGGAGGGCCGCCGTCCGGATGGGCATGGCTATTTTGCGCATGAAGATTCCTCCAGCATTTCGCGGGCGTGGGCGATGGCGGTTTTGTCGTTCTCGTCCGCCCCCAGCATGCGCACCAGTTCGGCGACGCGGGCGTCGCCTTCGACGGGAGCCATCGTGGTGACGGTGCGTTCGCCCTTGACATGCTTTGCGACGAGGTAGTGGGCGGTTCCGGCGGCGGCGATGAGGGGCAGGTGGGTGATGGAGAAGATCTGGTGGCGCTTCCCGAGGGCGCGCAGTTCGGCGGCGACGGCGCCCGCGGTGCGCCCGCCGATGTTGGCGTCGATTTCGTCGAAGACCATCACGGGCAGTTCGTCGGCCTCGGAGAGGACGCTCTTGACGGCGAGCATGACGCGCGCGATTTCGCCCGAGGAGGCGCTCTCCCGCAGCGGCGAAAGCGGCTCGCCTGGGTTGGGCGACAGGTAGAATTCGCAGGCGTCGGCGCCGGTGGCGGAGCCGGCCGCCTCCTCCAGCCGCACCTCGAAGACGGCCTTCAGGAAGCCGAGGCGCTTCAGCTTTGCGGCGATGGCCGCCGCCAATGTGGCGCCTGCCTGGCGGCGCGCGGCGGTCAGGCGGCCGCACAGCGCCTTGAAGTCGGTCCGCGCGGCCTCTTCCTCCTCGTGGAGCCGCCGGAGCTCCTCCACGCGGCCGGTGGCGTTGCGGATGCGCTCGCGGATGCGCTCCCCCGTGTCGATGACGTCCTGGTAGGTGGGGCCGTAGCGGCGCTTGAGCGCCTGCACGAGGGCGAGGCGCTCCTCCAGCCGCTGGAGGGCCTCGCCGTCCAGGTCGAGGGAGGCGTTGTAGTCCTGCAGGTCGGCGGAGAGGGAGGAGAGCTCCTCCGAGACGGCGTTCATGCGCTTCAGGAACTCCTCGCAGCCCTTGGGGTCGATGTCGACCAGCTCCTCGGCGCCGCGGATGGCGGCGGAGAGGCTGTCCACGAGCGAATCGTCGTTCTGGCCGAGCAGGCCGGCCAGCTCGGCGGAGAGCTCGCAGAGGCGCTGCGCGCCGGCCGCGCGGCGGTGCTCCTCCGCGAGAGTCTCCTCTTCGCCGGCACGCAGCTGCGCGCGGTCGATCTCATGCAGCTGGTGCTCCAGAAGCGAAAGCTCCTCCGGCGTCAGCCCCGCGCCCTCCAGCTCGGCACGGCGCCGCCGGAGGG
>CACZQQ010000267.1 GCA_902783355.1 uncultured bacterium | reverse complement strand
TGGTGCGCCCCACCACGAAGTTCTCGAAGGAGAAGTGGCGGTTGATGGCGCTGATGGTGCGTTTCTGCGATTCGGCGGCCGCGGCGGAGGGCGCCGACGGCTTTGCGGGCTCGGCCGCAGGGGGGGCTGCCGACTTCAGCTCCGCCAGACGCTCGGCGGGAATCTCCGCGAACTCGACGACGGCCTGCGGGTTGCCCGTGGCTTCCGCAAGGACGGCCTGCACCTGCGGACGGTAGTTTTCCGCCCAGAGGAGGTAGGTGTTGGGGGGGAAGCCCAGCGTCAGCGTGGTTCCATCATAGGAGAGGGGCAGGACGCCGGCCTCCGGCGAAAACCACATGTCATACAGGGGTTTTCCTATCTTGGCCTCCAGAGGCGCCTGGCAATTACGCCATAGCGTCTCCATAGAATGCGAATCTACAGAGTCGGGACAGTCCATTGGGTGGGGCAATGAAGAGCGGTGCGTTGGGATGTTGACGGGAAGGCCGATGCAGCGGCTGCCAGTTGTCTTCTTTTGCGGGCAGGCGCAAACAGCCTTCCGGCGCCCGGATGGCATGAAGGGACCCGGCTGTGGGGGCAGGGCGGTCGTGCCAGCGGCGGTGGCGGTGTCTGCCGGCGGCGCAGTCCCTGATGTGGGGCAGGGCGTGCAGGGCATCCGGACGGTGGGGCGCCTGGATGTTATCTACACCGGCGATTCACCGGAAGAGGCGGTGGTGGTGGTGGGTTGCCTTTTCCGGCGGTGAAACGAAAATTAAACCATATTCCGGAATTCGCAAATCGTATTGGAGATTTTTTTCTTCCCTTCCAAACGCTTTTATACTATAACTTGTTGAAATCAATGGGTGTAAAAATTTTCTAAACGTTTTTCAGACGGCTTTTGCGGGCGGCCGGAAGAGGGGGACCGGAGGCTGTAAAAAAGGAGGGCGCCTTTAAGGCCTTGAAAAGTAATGCGCTGGACTTGGAAGCCCTTTTTGTAAACAGAGGTTCTGTACAAGTTGTCTACAAGTTATGTACAGGCTGGCCCCAAAATACACAAATGGAAATTCGCATGATATCTGTCATGCAGTGGCGTCATTGCCTGGCCATTTCGCGGGCCTTGGCGGAACGCCAGGGGAGGATGACAGGTTGCTTCATCTCAGGCGCATAGAAGGCGATCTCGCCCGCCTCCTTCCAGGCAGGCAGGACCGTCAGCCGGACGCCCTGGCCGCAGTCGACTTCCATCCGACGGTGGAAATGGCCCATCAGGACAGTCTGGAGGGCAGGCTGCGGCTTGCGCATCGCCACCGCCCAGGCCTTCAGTTCCGCCTGCGGCAGATAGCCCTTGTGCTTCCTCTGCCGCGAATGGCGCCGGAAGGCCGCCTGTATCTTTTGGACGAGGCGGTGGACGCCGGGGAGCCATTTGAGCAGAACGTGCGCCAGCCAAGACTTCATCAGGCGCCGCAGGAACAGGTGCGTGCCGTTGCTGGCCTGGCAGATGTCGCCATGGCACAGGAGCACGGCGCCGCCGTCCAGCGCCAGCGTGTCCGTGGCCGCCGCCGTGAAGTTGTCCGCAAAATGGCTGGCCACGAAGAACTCGTGGTTGCCTTCCAGAAAATAGAGTCGGCGCCGTCCCTTTTCGCGGCGGCACCATTCGACAAAGCGCCTCTGGAGGGCGTCCCCGAAGCGGGGCACGCCTATCCAGAGCTCCATGACGTCCCCCAGAAAGCACACGTCGCACGCCGTCTCCGAAATCCACTCCAGGAACTCCAGGAAGGCGTGCTCCCCAGGCGTCCCTGGACGGACATGCAGGTCTGCGGCGACGATGAGCATTTCAGGGCAGGGCGCTACTTCTTGGCCTTCTTGGCCTTCTTGTCGTGGCAGGAGCACGCCTCGTCGTCGCAGCAGCAATCGTCGTCGCAATCGCAATCACAGTCGCAATCGTCGCAATCGCATTCGCACTCCTCGGCGGGCAGGAGATAGGGGACGAGCTTCTTCTCGATGTCCTTCTCCGTGGCGATCTTGCCGAGGCCGTCGATGGCCTGCCAGTATTCCACGTGCTGGATGCAGTCGCCGGGCTCGACGGTCTCCAGGACGCCCAGGGTCTCCACTTCGGTGTGGACGTTGCAGGTGTAGCTTTCGACCGTGCAGCCTTCGTCCGGATAGTTGCCGTCGGGGTCGACCTCGAAGTACTTGACGAGGGCCTGTCCGTTGTTGGCGTAGGCGACCCAGCCGGTCATGTCGTTGTAGCCGATCTTGGCGGGGCAGGTGGCCTTCGGGTCATTCTGCAGCAGGATGTAGTTGTCGGTGAGCTTCAGGCGGTAGTCGGCCATGTTGGTGTAGGCCCAGAACTTGAGGGAGCGGTCGGGCGCGTAGGGGAAGCCGTCCGGATGG
The DNA here is from genome assembly GCA_902783355.1 of uncultured bacterium. The sequence continues at coordinate 645 of CACZQQ010000267.1, read as the reverse complement.
CGCCCCTGCGGGATGACGAGGAGGCCGCCGGGGGCCATCATCGTCAGGCACCACGGTGCGATTTCGACGGGCCAGATGCCGCAGTTCTCAAGGGTGTGCGTCAGGCAGAACATGCCGTTGGAGAGCGGCTCGACGAGCATCTTCTTCTTCATGCCCGTCGTCGGATCGGCCGCGCCGGAGACCTCGACGCCATTCTCAAGCTCCTCGATCTTCACGGGATCGTTGTCCGGCTCGTAGCACAGCGGGCAGTCCTCCGGAGAGTGCCACAGGCGGTGGCCGCCATAGAGGCGGTAGCCGTTCTTCGGCTCCGGCATGTCCTCGTTCTTCAGCTGCGCGAACATGTTGAACTTGCTGTCGCCGATGTAGCAGCCGACGATGCGGGGACCGATCGCCGTCGCAATCGCCAGCTTCATCGCGCCCGAGTCCACGACCACGCAGTTCTTGTGGTAGCCGACATTCATCTTCTTCATCGCATGTCTCCTCTGATGGATGGTGATGTGAAAAAGGAAATCCTGACTAAAACTGCCACAAAATAATGCCGTTTTCGCGAACCGTCGCCTCCGCCTGAAGAAAACCCCGCCTTATATACAATATATAAAAGGAGCAGACGAGGCGGACGCGCTTGAGCGCGTCCCTCCCGCCGCT
>CACZQQ010000266.1 GCA_902783355.1 uncultured bacterium | reverse complement strand
TCGAGGACACGTTCATGGGCTTCCACTGCGGCAACACGCCTTCCTGCAAGATGTGCGCCGACCGCGCCATCAAATACCAGCTCATCCAGCACCGCCTCCTGGAGCCGAAGGGCAGCCAGCCGGACTTCACGCGCGGCACGCTGGAGGCCGACATAGCCCCCTCCAAGGTCACCTTCTACCGCCTGCAGTGCGACTTCAACGGCACGCTGCGCGCCTACATCGCGCAGGGCGAATCGCTGCCCGTGCCCACCGGCTCCTTCGGCGGCATCGGCATCTTCGCCATCCCCGAAATGGGGCGCTTCTACCGACATGTCCTTATCCAGAAGCGCTATCCCCACCACGGCGCGGTCGCCTTCGGCCACTACGGAAAGCCCCTCTTCAGCCTCTTCCAGTATCTGGGCATCGCGGACATCGCCTACAACCAGCCGAAGTCCCTTCCGTATCCCACCGAAAACCCGTGGGAGTAGGCCGCCGTGGACGAAAAGAAGCCCAAGCGTGACTTCCGGACGTCGCTCGTCGGCCTGCCGGGCCTTCTGGCGCTGGCGGTCGTCCTGCTCGACCAGCTGACGAAATGGCTGGTCGTCATGGCGTGGCCGACGCCCTTCCGGCCGGAGGACGAGGTGGTCGTCATCCCGCATCTCCTGCGCTTCGTCCACTGGCGCAACACGGGCGCCGCGTGGGGCATCTTCGCCGACCACACGTGGCTGCTGGCCGCCGTCTCCGCCGTCGCCGCCCTCGCGCTTGCCATCGGCTTCGACGCCTTCACAGGCCGCCGCCGCCTCATCGCCATTCCCGCGGGATGCCTCCTCGGCGGCATTGTCGGCAACCTCATCGACCGCGCCTTCTACAGCCAGGGCGTCATCGACTTCATCCGCTTCCCCTCCTTCCCCGCCTTCAATGTCGCCGACAGCGCCATCACCTGCTCCATCGTCTTCATCGTGGCCTGCGAACTGCTTGGACGGAGGAAGGCAAAGGAGGCGGCCCGTGGCGAGTCCTGACGCCATCGTCCTGCTGGGGCCGACCGCCTCCGGCAAGAGCGCCGCCGCCGTCGCCCTGGCGAAGCGGCTGGACGCGGAGATCGTCTCCTGCGATTCGATGCAGGTCTACCGCGCGCTGCCCATCGGCACCGCGCAGCCCACGATGGAGGAGCGCGAGGGGGTTCCGCATCATCTTGTTGGAACTCTAGAACTTACAGAACGATGGGATGCCAGCCGCTTCGTTCCCGCCGCGCAGCGCCTCATGGCGGACATCGCTGCACGGGGGCGCCGCACGGTCATCGTGGGCGGCACCGGCCTCTATGCGCGCGCCCTCTGCTACGGGATGCAGCTGCTCCCAAGCGACCGCGGGCTTGCCGCGCAGCTGGCCGAAACGGCCGCGACGGCCGACGGGCGGGAGGCCCTGCTGGCGGAGCTGGCGGCCGCCGACGGCGAGATTCCGGAGGACATCCGTCTCAATCCGCGCCATCTGGCGCGCGCGGTCGAGGTTTTCCGCCTGACGGGAAGCCCCCCGTGGCGGCAGCGCGTCAAGTCGCCCGCGCCGCTGCCTGGCTTCCGCCAGTTCTGCCTCCTGCCCGATTTCACCCTCCTCAAGGAGCGCATCGCAAAGCGGACGCAGGCCATGCTGGCGGCCGGCTGGATCGACGAGGCCCGCGAGGCCTATCGGCAGGGGCTGGCTGACGCGCCGACCGCGTGGCAGGCCCTCGGCTACCGCGAGATCCGTGCCTATCTCGACGGCGAAACCAAAGGCGGCCTGCCGGAACTGGCTCAGCTGATCGTCTTCGCCACCATCCGCTACGCACGGCGGCAGCTGACATGGTTCCGCCACCAGCACCCAGGCGCGGTCCCCCTCGCCATGGGGACTCCCGCCGAAGTCGCCGCCGCCATCTGCGACCGCCACAGCGGCGGCCGCCCAGATTGATTTGTTTTTTTGCTCCCCCCTATAATAAATAGGAATAAAGAAAATGCGTCAACTCTTCGTCGCCTTCCTCTGTCTCGTCGGTCTGGCTGTCGTTGCCGCCGAAAACAACCGCCGCCTGGTCGTCAGCACCACCATCGACTATCTCGACTATGTCTTCTACGACAATGCGGACGGCCACGACTGGTATCCCGTGGAGGTCTGGGAGCAGCGTTTGAAGGAGATCGCCGACTGCGGCATCAAGAAGGTCTATCTGCGCGTGAACGCCTGCGGCCTGACGCTGTGGCCAAGCAAGGTCTCCTCGATGTACGGGCAGGACGGCCGTATGCACTTCGAGTATCCCGAACAGGGACGGCGCCTCGCCAAGACCCTCCAGACCTACGACTGCCTCACGGAGACCATCCGCATCGGCCACAAATACGGCATGGAGGTCTGGTGCTGGCACAGCGTCTGGGACGACGGCGCCTACTACAAGAGCG
>CACZQQ010000265.1 GCA_902783355.1 uncultured bacterium | reverse complement strand
CGGCATCCGGGAGAGAGACAAAGATGGCTGAAGAGACCAATCAGAAGACCGCAGCGGCCCCCGCCGCCGAGGCAGCCGCCGCCGCGCCGGAGGTGAAGGTGCGCCGTGCCAAGGGCGCCAAGTCCGTCCTGAACGGCGTGGTGCATGTCGAGTCCACTTTCAACAACACGCGCGTCGTGATCACCGACGCGAATGGCAATGTGCTGAGCTGGTCCACCGGCGGCAAGCTGGGCTACAAGGGCTCCCGCAAGAGCACCGCGTATGTCGCGCAGCTGATTGCCGGCGACGCCGCGAAGAAGGCGATGATGACCTACGGCCTGAAGGAGGTCGAGGTCGAGGTCAAGGGGCCCGGCGCGGGCCGCGAGTCCGCCGTCCGCGGCATCGCGCTGGCTGGCCTGGAGATCACTGTCCTTCGTGATGTCACGCCACTGCCTCACAATGGCTGCCGCCCGCCCAAGCGCCGCCGCGTCTGATTGACGTCAGACTGCTGGCCCGTGCCGCCGCGCCTCTGCGCGTGAAGAAGCCCTCTGGGCTTGCGGCCTGGGATGTCGCGTTTCCTGAGAGGAGTAGTGTCATCACCAAGGAGAAAACTAATGGCTCTCAACGATTTTGAAATGCCCGGTGGCATGGTCATGGACGAGGCGACTGCCACGCCGTTCTACGCCAAGTTCGTCACGGAACCCTGGGAGAATGGCTTTGGCCACACCATCGGCAATGCCCTGCGGCGCATCCTGATGTCCATGCTGGACGGCGTGGCCGTCAGCTGCATCCGCATCGACGGCGTCACCCACGAGTTCACGAACATTCCTGGCGTGATGGAAGATGTGATGGAGATCATCCTGAACATCAAGAAGCTGAAGTTCCGTTGCGACGGCGAGCTCCCCCGCACGCTGGAGCTGGTCGCCACGAAGGCCGGCGACGTGACCGGCAAGGACATCAAGGAAGACGGCGTGGCCGAGGTCATCAACAAGGACCAGAAGATCTGCACGCTGACGGCGGACTGCAAGAGCAAGCCGCTGCGCATCGAGATGGACCTGGCCAGCGGCCGCGGCTACCGCCCCAGCGAGCGCAACCGCAACCCCGACCAGGCGGTCGGCTCCATCCCCGTGGACTGCCTCTTCAACCCCGTCGAGCGCGTCCGCTACGACGTGCAGGCCAGCCGCGTCGGCGAGCACACCGACTACGACCGCCTGGAGCTTGCCGTCTGGACGGACGGGCGCATCGACCCGAAGAGCGCCGTCATCCGCGCGGCCGCCATCCTGCGCGACCACCTGCAGGTCTTCCTCTCCCCCGAGGGGCTTGCCGCGAACCTCGGCCGCAATGGCAGCCTGAGCGCCACCGACCTGGAGATCGTGAACAACCTGATGAAGGACGTGCACGACCTCGAGCTCTCCTGCCGCTCCGTTAATTGCTTGAACGCCAACAACATACATACAATCGGCGAACTCATCCAGCACGGAGAGGCCGAGATGCTGAAGTACCGCAACTTCGGCCGCAAGTCGCTCAACGAGATGAAGGAGAAGCTGGCGGACCTGGGTCTTGCCCTCGAGATGACGCTGAGCAACGCCATCAAGGAGGAGGTCGCCCGCCAGATGGCCGCCCGCCTCTAAGGCTTCCATTTAGATTCGAATTGTGACAACCGATAGGAACTGACGAAGATGAGACATCGTACAGCAACATTCAAGATCAACCGCAGTTCGGCCCATGTGCGCGCCCTGCTGGCCAATGCCGTCTGCAGCCTCTTCGAGCACAAGCAGATCCGCACCACGCTCGTCCGCGCCAAGCGCATCCGCCAGCTCGCCGAGCAGATGATCACCATGGGCAAGAAGGGCACCCTGCACGCCCGCCGCCTGGCCGTCGCCAAGCTGCACCAGGCCGACAAGGTGAAGGTCCTCTTCGACGAGATCGCCCCCGGCTTCAAGGAGCGCCAGGGCGGCTACACCCGCATCATCAAGCTCGGCCAGCGCATTGGCGACGGCGCCGAGATGTGCATCCTGGCCCTGGTCGAGAACGACGAGGCGGTGAAGGCCGCGAAGACCGCCGCCGAGGCTCCCGCCGCCGAGGCCGAGGCTCCCGCCGCCGCCGAGGAGCAGAAGTAGCCATCCACGGCGCGAATGGCCGGCAGCCCGCCTCCGGGGCCTTCCCCGAGAGTGCTGCCGGCCTTTTTTTTGTGCAGGGGGGGCGACGCCGCCTCCCGCGCCCATCCCATTCCATCATCCGCCATGTTCACCCTTGTCAACGAGACCCCCTTCCCCGCGCTGAAGACCAACGCAAGGCTCTTCCGCCACGACTGCGGCATGCAGGTCCTCAGCCTCGAGGCCGACGACCCCGAAAACCTCTTCGCGCTGTGCTTCAGCACCATTCCGACGGACGACACCGGCGTGCCCCACATCATCGAGCACTCCGTGCTGGAGGGCAGCCGCGCCTTCCCCGTGAAGGATCCCTTCGTCTGCATGCTCAAGACAAGCGTGGCGACCTTCATCAACGCCATGACCTATCCGGACAGGACCGTCTACCCCTGTACCTCCTGCTGCCGGAAGGACTATTTCAACCTCTTCGAAGTCTATTGGGACGCCGTCTTCCACCCGAGGCTCGACCGCGAGACCTTCGCGCAGGAGGGCTGGCACTATGAGCTCAAGGGGGCCGGAAAGGCCAGGAAACTCGTCCGGAACGGCATCGTCCTCAACGAGATGTCCGGATACTACTCCGATCCGGGGACGGTGCTGGGGCGCGCCATCGAGCAGTCCCTCTTCGCGGGGACGCCCATGAGCCACGATTCAGGCGGCGACCCCGTCAGCATCCCCCATCTCTCCTATGCCAGGTTCGCCGCCTTCCACCGCCTCCACTACAGCCCCGCCGTCACCAAGGTCGTCTTCTATGGCGACATCCCGACGGCCGACAAGCTGGCCTTCATCGAGGCGCATCTGGAGAAGGACCTGCCGCCGCTGGGCGGCGCCGAGGCGGTGCGCCTGCGCGCGGAAGAGGCGGCCGCGCCGACGCCTCCGCCGTCTCCGAGGGCGCCGCGCGGCCCGCAGGTGGTCCGCCGCAGCTTCATCCCCGACCAGGAGAGCCGCAACGGCCACGCCATCTTCGCCCTGGCCTGGGCGCTGGACCAGAACCGCGACCCCGAACTGGACCTCGCCTTCCAGCTGCTGGAGACGGTCCTCTTCGGCAGCAACGGAGCCCCCCTGCGGCAGGCCATCCGGAGCAGCAACCTCTGCTCCTCCATCATGGTCAGCGGATACGACAACGAGACGCGCTACACCTCCTTCGAGGTGGCCATGCGCGGCGTCCGGCAGGCCGACTTCGACGCCCTCGAGACGGTCGTCATGGACACGCTGAGACGGCTGGCCGACGACGGCATTCCGCAGGAGTGCCTTGAGGCGGCCCTGTCGGAGCTGCTTGTCTCCACGCGCAGCGTCGGCTCCAAGTTCGTCATCGACCTGCTGGACGACGTCTGCGCCTCCTGGATGTACGGGGACGACCCCTACGTCTTCCTGCGGCAGTACGCCTCGCCCGGAATGCTCAGGGAGAGGCTCCGCGCCAATCCGGGCTATCTGGAGGGCATCATCCGCAAGTGGCTTCTGGAGAATCCAGCCCGCGTCCGCGTGGAGCTCCTGCCGGACAACGAACGCAAGGCGCGCGAGGACAAGGTGGACGAGGCGCGCCTGGCGGCCCTTCTGGCCAAATGGACGCCTGAAAAGCGCCGCCGATGCGCCGCCTTCCAGAAACGGCTGGCCGCGCGCGCCCTGGCGCCCGATTCGCCGAAGGCGCTGGCGACCCTGCCGCGCCTGAGCCCCGCCGACCTGGACGCGCAGGCGCCGCGCATGCCCTACACGGACGGAACGCTGCCCAACGGGACCCCCCTGCGGCGCGGCGACCTCCTCGCCAACGGCCTCAGCCGCCTCTGCCTCCTGACGGACGCAGGCAGCCTGCCGGCGGACCTGGTGCCCTGGCTGGGCCTCTTCTGCGCGCTCTTCCCGCGCATGGGCAATGCACGATACGCCCACGACCGGCTGGCGGCCAAGTGCGCCAGCCTGGGCGTCAGCTTCGCCCTGCTGCCCGGCTGCAGCGTCTCCCTGTGGAACAAGGGCGAGATGCGCTCCACGCTGGCGCTGAACTACACGGCGCTGGACGAAAACTTCGAGGCCGGCCTCGCCCTGCTGAAGGAGCAGCTGGCCACGGTCGACTTCACGGACGCGCGCTGCCTGTCGGAGTGCCTCCGCGAGTTCGCCTCGGCGGCGGCCGCCGCCCTGAACGGCCGCGATGGCGCCATGCATCTGGCGTCCGCCCGCGCCGGCGCCGGCATCCTTCCCGGCGGCTATCTCGGCGAATTGCAGGGCGGCCTGGCCGCCTATCGTCTGACCCGCTCCTTCGCCGAAGCCGACGAGGCGCGGCT
>CACZQQ010000264.1 GCA_902783355.1 uncultured bacterium | reverse complement strand
CGCTGGCGGTGATGTTGTAGATCTGGATGCGGAGGCGGCGCGCCTTGCCGTCGCCGGCGGACGGCGGGAAGGGGAAGGTCTTGCCGTTGGCGACGAGGCGGCCGTCGTGGAGCGTGGCCTCCGCATAGTTGCCGCCGGAGGAGAGGACGGCGCGCACGGCGCCCTTGCGCGGCACGACGTCCCATTCGCCGCAGACCCAGTTGTCCTCCCACGGATGCCTGCCCGTGGAGAGGTTCAGCGCGGTGCGGGAGGCCTCGGCCCACTCGGAGACGGCCGTCAGCGCGGGCTCCGGAGACACCTTCACGTCGATCCAGAAGTCCTTCAGGAGGACGCCCTCCTCCGGCTGGCGCAGCCTCAAGTGGCGCCAATAGGAGACGCCGCGCCCTTCGTCGGCCAGCGAACCGACGAGGATGCTGCTGCCGTCGAGTTCAGGCAGGGGATACTCCATGCCCGTCAGATGCGTCGCGGGATCGGAGACGGGGCGGGCGTCCGCAGAGAGGAGCGCCTTGCCGTCCGCCTCCAGAGTGACCCTGCCGTCCGCCAAATGCAGGTGATACTGATGGAAGGCACCCGTGTCGAAGGGGACGCTCTTCTTGGCGAAGTGGAAGCCGATGCGGCCCTGACAGAATGTGACGATTTCGACAAAGCCGCCGCCGGCGGCGCGCAGGACGGCCCCCAGTTCGTCGCCGTCCCCCTCGGCCTTGGCCTCGAAGAGGAGGTCGATCACATCCGCAGTGGCGGCCGCCATGGGATAGGCGAGGTTGGGCTTGCCCTTGCCGTGGTCGTCGATGCGGTAGGCGCCGTCCACGATGCGCTCGTTGTCCGTGTTGCCGGCGGGCAGCGGGAAGAGGCGGCGCCACGGGAACTGGTTGGCGATGTTCAGGATGGCGTTGCCGCGCAGGATCTCCTTCTCCGTGTAGCCGTTGGCCTGGGCGGCGGAGGTGAAGACGAAGTCGTTGAGGCCGGGCCTGAGCGCCTCGGGCGGCGCCGTGTAGAAGTGGAAGTCGCCGTCGGAGGCGACATGCTTCCACGCCACGCCGTTGGAGGCGAACTGCGCGACGCCCGCCGTGCCGTGCGCCACGAGGGTCGCCTGCAGGCGCGGCATGATGCCGTCGGCCGCCAGCGCCGCCGTGTCTTCGCCGTACTCCATCTTGAAGGTGAGCGCGCGGCCGGGCATGAGGACGTTGAGGCAGCCATTGTAGAATTCAGGGAAGAAGTTGTACTTCTCGCCGCCGTGCAGCTGTCCGTTGAGGGAGCCCAGGACGGTGGGCGAGAGGTAGTAGCGCTTGTCCTTCAGGCGGATGGCCTCCGCGTTGGGCGGCATGTAGTTCTTGACGCAGCTCTCGTAGAACATGTTGTAGTAGTAGATGCCGTCGGCGCCCTGCTGGTAGGCGGCGGCGATGCGCGCCACATAGGAGGGGATCTCCTTGCGGGTGGCCACGACGGAGTCGCGCCAGAAGGTCGCCATGTCGATGGAGGGGTAGCACTTGACGCCATATTTGTGGCACAGCGCGACGCTCTCGGACCACGGCTGGCGGTGCTTGTCGCCGCCGGGGCAGACGATGTCGATGACGCCCTCCGCCATGAGCCCCTCCCAGTCGAAGCCCATGTCCTTGCAGAAGCCGACGGAGTCGGGGCAGCGCACGGCCAGCAGGACGGGGCGGCCGCGCCTGCGGCCGGCGGCCTCCGTCCCCTTGCGGATCTGGCGGAACATCTCGCTGAACATCTCGACCTCCTCTGCGGAGGCGGTGCCGCCCCACGCCACCGACTTGAAGATGGTCGGCCAGCGGTTGAAGTCGATGAAGAGGCCGTCTATGTCGTACTTCTCGGCGAATTCGGTCATCAGCGCGGCGTATTTGTCGCGGACCTCCTTGTGCGTGAAGTCGTAGGAGGACCACCGGCCGTAGGAGGGCTTGTTCTCATAGCTGCCCACCAGCAGGTCGGGGCGCTGCCGCTTGAAGTGGCTGAAGAAGGGGCACGGGTTCTCGGGCGTGTCGATGTAGTCGTGCGTGTCGTTGAAGCGGAACTGCGCGAAGATCTCCATGTCGTGCTGCCGCGCATAGTCGATCTGCAGCTGGAAGACGTCGATGCCGTGGTCGAGGCACCACTGGACGCCGTTGAGGACCTCCACCTTGCCGCCCTTGCCGTCGTCCCTGGGCGGCCACTGGCAGACCTCAAGCTCACCGTTCTTCATCGGCATCTTCATCTGGAAGCAGGAGCCGTTGACGCAGAAGACGATGGTGTTGACGGGATACTTCTCAAGATAGTAGGTGCGCTTCGCCATGAAGGCCTCCACGGAGGGCGTCCCTTCGTGGATGTTGAAGTCGTCGCCGTCGTTGTCGTAGATGACGGCGCGCGGGCGGTCGAGGGCCGCCTTCTTCAACGCCGCCCATTCGGCGTCGGTCAATTCGGCGGCGGCGGCAACGAGGCAAAGGGCGGCCACGGCGGCAAGAAGGAATTTCTTCATGGGCTGCATCTATTATTATAAGGAATTAAGGGAATGTTGTGGAAAACAAAAGGCCCGCGCCGAAGCGCGGGCGCCGGTCATCACGTATGGCCTACTTGACCACCTTGAACGGCGTGCCGTCCTGCAGGTAGAGGTAGTTGATGTTGCTCTCCCACCCCGTGTTCAGGTGGTAGTCGGCGGGGTTCGAGGTCATGGTGCCGCCCAGCTCGTAGGGCGTCAGGGAGGCGGCATGCCCGTCGAGGAAGTTCATGCAGACGCGGTCCTCGTGGGGCGCGCACATCTGCCAGTTGACGGCAAGGCCCACGATGCAGCTCTGCTGGACGCCGACCAGGGCGGCGCTTTCGGCGGAGTCAAAGTGGAAGTAGCAGCTGGAGGGGTTCGAAAGCCTGCCCATGTTCAGATAGCTCTCCCACGTATTGGAGCCGCCGCTCTTGTTGCCGGTGGTGGCGACCAGGCTCATCTTGTAGGGCATGCACAGCGGCGCGCGGGCCTCAAGCGAAGGATTGCCGGGGATGCAGTTCACACCGTAAACGCAATGGGGGTCGGTTGACGTGGGCTTCTTGGTGATGGGGCAATGGCCTTCGCCCAGCGACATGTAGTTGTAGTAGTAGAAGATGCCCGGCCAGTAGTAAACGGTGGAAGAAATGCCGCTCTTCGTCCAGCTGCCGCGCGGCATCTGGACCGCCATCTGGTTGTAGTCGTTGGCGTAGATCTGCTCCGCCAGCGCCAGCTGCTTGAGGGAGGAGACGCAGGTGATGGTACGGGCCTTCGCGCGCGCCTTCGCCAGCGCCGGCAGCAGCATCGCCGCCAGAATCGCGATGATGGCGATGACGACCAACAGTTCAATCAGAGTGAAGTTTCTCTTTTTCATGGGCGGACTCCCTTTGGAGTTGTGTGGCCGAGGGCCGAGGCAGAACACCCATTCTCCCCCCCCCGATTTTTTCTTCAAGGCTCTCTTTTCAGAAAGTCACCATATTGTAATGCAGATTCATCAAAAAGCAAGTGCGGAAGACTTTTTTTTG
>CACZQQ010000263.1 GCA_902783355.1 uncultured bacterium | reverse complement strand
GACACGTATTTCTACGCGAACCGGCTGACCGTCGCCCCCACCACCTTCGGCAAGTCCAGCCTCGCCGTCCACCGCCAGAAGTGGTTCGACTGCTCCTGCTGCCCCACCAACTACTGCCGCTTCCTGCCGCAGCTGGGCGCCTTCTGCGCGACGCCCACGGACGACGAGGCGCGCATCGACATTCCCGCCGCCATGGCCATCGAGATGCCCGGCTATGCGCTGGAGGTCGCGGGCGGCTATCCCTATGACGGCCGCATTGAAATCAAGGTGGTCCGCGGCGGCACCTTCACGCTGAAGGTGCGGATCCCCTCCTGGTGCCAGCACTGCGCCGTGCAGGTGCCCGGCGGCGAAATGCAGTATCCCGCCGGAGGCACCTACTGGAGCCTGCGCAAGAACTGGCAGGGCGGCGAGACCGTCGCTGTCACGCTGGAAATGCTGCCGCAGCTATACTATGCGAACGAACAGGTCACACTGGATGCGGGCAAGGCGGCCCTCTGCCGCGGGCCGCTCGTCTACTGCGTGGAAAGCGCCGACAATCCCGACATCCTGCTCCACAATCTTCTGCTGCCTGCGCATCTGGAATTCACGCTGGCCAGGCCGGACGGCCTTCCCGAAGGCACGGTCGCCATCGACACGACCGCCCTCTTGGGCAAGGGCACCTTCAAGGAGGAGCTCTACAGCACAAGCCAGCCAATCTTCCATCCCGCCGAAATCCGCTTCGTCCCCTATGCCCTGTGGGACAACCGCGGCGACGGGCAGATGCAGGTCTTCCTGAACATCATGCCCGCCGCCCGAAGGGAGTAGAATGCGCCGCTGGCGCGGCGCCCGTCGGCTTTTCGCCGGCGGCACCCAACCGCGCGAAAGCAAGTTGGCGGCAGGCCCCCCCCAACTTGAGCGGGCGCCACTTTGGCGCCCGCAGATGCGGCGCGCTACATCCACATGCTCGGCGAGCCGGCGCGGTTGGCGAGGTAGAAGACGGCGGCCTTGTCGGCGGGCAGAGCGACGCGCTCGTCCAGTTCGGGGAAGGCGCTGACCTTGCCTGAAGCATATTCCTTGACGCGGCGCCGCATCTCCTCCAGACGCGCGACGAGGCGCCCCGTGCGGGCCTGGATGACCTCCAGCCCGAAGGGCTTGGCCTGCCGCATCCACATGGCGCTGTAGGACTCCTGGAAGGCCTTCGCGGCTTCGATGACCTCAGGGATGCGCGACTTGCACAGCTCCTTCATCGTACGCATGTCCGCCTCCTGGTAGGCGCGCACGAAGTCGCGGCGCAGCTGCATCTTCAGGATGAGGAGCCGCAGGAGGTTGTTGAAGTTGATGAAGTCGCCGCAGGCCTGCGTGTGGAAGTGGTGGAGCCTCTGCTGCGCCTCCACGAGCTGCTTGAGATATGCCTCCGGGCCGCCGGGGACGGCCGCCTCGAAGTTGTCGACGACGAGCCCCAATAGCGGATCGTCGAAGAGCATGGCGGAGGCGCAGCAGCCGTACACCGTCCCGTCGGGGCGCGTGAAGTGGCCTGCGGTGGCCCTGGCGGCCAGGACGACGCCTGCGTAGTTGGTCTTGCAGATGGCGGAGAAGCGGGCGGCCGTCCCGCTCTCGTCGTCCGGCTTCGCGCCGAAGGCGAGGTCGGCGCAGCGGGCGAGGCCGGCCAGGGCGGAGTTCATGTCGCAGAAGCCGCCGTCGTCGCCCCACAGGGTGAAGAAGACGTCGTCGACGGCGCATTGGCGGGCGGCCGCGAGGCCTGGGGCGACGGTCTGGACGGTCAGGTCATGCTCATACCAGAAGTTGCCGCCCCACGTCCAGCAGCCCGAGCCGAAGACGGGCTTGAAGCCGGCCTCGCTGTGGCGCCTCATCATCGCGGCGTAGGTCGCCTCGTCCTTGTGGTAGTAGTCCCAGTAGACCAGCTGGACGTCTGGGGGAATCTGGCTGGCGACCTCCGGGGGGATTGGCTTGCAGTTGTAGTATTCGTGGTTGGGCGAGTTCAGGCGGAAGTACATGTCCGACCAGATCATGGCCTGGAGGCCGTGCTCCTTGCAGACGCCGTTGACGAAGGCCAGATGCCTGTTGAAGTATTCGAAGGGGTTGAGGAAGGCGCCGTGCTTGTCGAGGAACTTGCCGCGCAGCATGTCGTGGGCCTCGTCCATGCCGACGTGGAGGCGGCGGCTGCGCAGGGCCTGCGACCAGAAGGCGACCATCTTGCGGATGAGGGCCTGGGTGTCGGGGCTGTCGATCAGCAGCACGCGGGAGGTGTCGGTGACATTGCCGTAGGCGTTGCCCCATTTGAGGGTCTGCTCCATGTGGCCGAGCACCTGGATGCAGCCGATGAGCTCCACGCCCAGGCTGTCGGCGAAGTCGTCCATCCGCCTGAGCTCCTCCATGGAGAAGGCGCCGCGCATGTAGCCGAAGAAGGGCTCGTCCGGAAGCTTGTAGGTGTCTTCGCAGTAGAGCAGGG
>CACZQQ010000262.1 GCA_902783355.1 uncultured bacterium | reverse complement strand
CGGCAGGGCGAGCAGCGCCTCGCGGTCGCGCGGGAAAGCGCCGCCGTATCGGGCACAAACAGCTTGCGCGCATTGATATAGTTTACGGGCGCGCGCATAGTAGCCAAGCCCTTGCCATTGGCGCAGCACGTCGTCCAGGCTGGCCGCCGCGAGGGCCTGCAGCGTGGGGAAGCGTTTCATCCAGCGGGCAAAGTAGTCCATGACGGTCTGGACGGTGGTCTGCTGGAGCATGATTTCGGAGATCCAGACGGCATAGGCGTCCGGATGGGCGCCGCCCTTCACGCGCCATGGCAGCTCCCGTCCGTTCCTTTCATACCATAATAATAGCGACCGCGCCTCGTCGGTCATCTCTTCCGCTGACATCTCCCGCCTCCTGAAGTTGAATTCCGTCTTCAGCCTCAATATAAGGCAGGATTTGGAGATGCTCCTTTTTTTTACCACGAAACACACGGGAGGCCACGGAAAACGTTGGTTTCGTCAGTGGCCGCCACTTTCTCTTTCCGTGCATTCTGTGTATTCTTTGGTTTGCATTGCAAAGTCTTATATAGCCATTCGTTTTATTTCGATTTGAGGGAAGTGACCGAAGTTCACAAGGAAGCCGAGGTTGAATCTCGTCACTCGGAGGTAGTTGATGAGTTGCGCATGGTGTTCTGGCATCAGATTTGTGACAGCCTTTAGTTCAACGATGATGTGGTCATAGCAGATCAGGTCAGGTCTGTAGGTTTGTTTTAAGCATTTGTCTTTGTATTGTAGTTCAAGTTGGGGCTGTGGGGAAAAAGGAATGCCTCTGTCCGTAAGTTCGCATTCCAATGCTTCTTGGTAGACATCCTCCAGAAAGCCAGTCCCAAGTGTCTTGTAAACTTCAAAAAAGGCACCTCGCAAGGCATAAGATTCCTCAGCAAAGAGCAAGTCCATTGTATTCCTCCGTGGATTAATGTTCATTCCCTATCAAGCACCCTGTATTGGCAGGCCTCGGCGAGGTCCTCGACGGCGATCGTCTCATGGCCGGCCAGGTCGGCGCAGGTGCGGGCGACACGCAGGATACGGTCGTAGGAGCGCGCGCTCATGTTTCTGGCCTGCATGGCGTTGCCGATGAACTGGCGGCCTGCGCCGTCCAGTTGGCAGAACTTGTCGAGCCAGACGCCGTAGATGCCTGCGTTGTCGGGGACGGGGGTTCCCGCGAAGCGCTTCTGCTGTACCTGGCGTGCGGCGACGACGCGCGCCCGCATGGTCGCGGAGTCCTCGCCATGACGCGGTGCGGCCAGGACCTCCTGGGGCAGAGGCGACAGTTCAATATGCATGTCGATTCGGTCAATCAAGGGGCCGGAGAGGCGCGAGCGGTAGGCGGCGACCTGGAGCGGCGTGCATTTGCAGGCATGGGTGCGGGAACCCGCGAAGCCGCAGGGACATGGGTTCATGGCGGCCACAAGCATGAAGCGGCAGGGGAAGACGAAGGCGCCGGCGGCGCGCGCCACCGTGACCGTCCCGTTCTCCAAAGGCTGTCGAAGCGCCTCCAGGACGTTGCGTCGGAATTCGGGCAGCTCGTCCAAGAAGAGGACGCCGCGGTGGGCGAATGTGATTTCGCCGGGGCGCGGGATGCCGTTGCCGCCGCCCAGCAGCCCCGCGTCCGAGACAGTGTGGTGGGGGGAGCGGAAGGGGCGCGCGGTGATGAGGCCGGGGGAGGGCGGCAGAAGGCCCGCCGCGCTGTAGATTTTGGAGACTTCAAGGGCCTCCTCCAGGGAGAGGGGCGGCATGATGCTTGGCAGCCTGTTGGCGATGAGGCTCTTGCCGCATCCAGGCGGTCCGATCATCAGCAGGTTGTGGTTGCCCGCCGCCGCAATCTGGAGGGCGCGCTTGGCGCTCTCCTGCCCCTTCACGTCCAGAAAATCCGGCAGGCCCTGCAGGGATGTCTCCAGGAGGGCGGCCACGTCCGTCCGGACCGGCAGGAGGCCGATGCGGCCCTGCAGGAACTCGACGGCCTCCATGAGATGGCGCACGCCGTAGACCTCGATGCCGCTGGCGGCGGCGGCCTCCTCCGCGTTCTCCATCGGCAGGAGAAGCCTGCGCAGGCCGAGGGCGGCCGCATGGGTGGCCAGCGGAAGGGCCCCCCTGATGCCGCGGATCTCGCCGTTGAGGCCCAGTTCGCCCACGATCATCGTGTCGGCCAGCGACGACGGCTCCAGCATGCCGCATCCCGCCATGACGCCAAGGGCGATGGGCAGGTCGTAGAGGGCGCCGGACTTGCGCAGCGCGGCGGGGGCCAGATTGATGGTGATGTTGGCATAGG
>CACZQQ010000261.1 GCA_902783355.1 uncultured bacterium | reverse complement strand
GGCCCCTGCGGCTGTGGAGGCAGGCGGCGCTCTGGCGGATGTGGCGGATGCGGATGCCAAGCCGGTGGAGGCCGCGCGGGAACTGCCCGCCCCGGTCATTGCGCGGCAGAAGGCGCGCGTGCGTCCGCCTCAGGGACAGGTGGCGTGGGTGCGCGAATACGCCCACAAGGCCGCCGCCGATCGCAAGCCCGGCGACCGCAAGGACTTCACGGAGACCGTCTATTGGAGCGCCGGCCTTGACACCGACCCCAAGACCGGCGTCGCCGAAGTCGACTTCGACCTCTCCGACAACGTGGGCACCTTCGCCGTCATGGCCGACGGCTTCGCGGCGGACGGCGCCCTCGGCGAGGGCGACCTCAAGCTCGTCTCCGCGCCCGCCTTCTACGCAGAAGTGAAGGTGCCGCCCTTCATGACGCTGGGCGACACGGTCGAACTGCCGCTGGTGCTTGTCAACAACGGTGCGGAGGCGCTGGAGGGCGTGAACTGCATCGTGGAGGTTGGCGACGCGCTGGAGGTCGTCGAGGCACCGGCTGTCAGCGGTGCGCTGAAGGCCGGCGAGCGCCGCCGCGTCGTCGCAAAGTTGCGCGTCAAGGGCACGGGCGCGGCCGACATCGCCTTCAACGCGGTGGCGGGCCCCTTCGGCGACAAGGTGACGCGCCGCACGCAGGTCGTCTCCCCCTACTTCCCCGCCGAGTTCAACGCCGGCGGCCGCGTGGACAGCGCGACGCCGCTGGCGCTTGACTTCGAGATGGGCGAGGCCACCGTCAACGGCACGCAGCACGCCGCCGTCCAGCTGTATCTCTCGCCCGAGGCCAATCTGGAGGACGCCCTCAATGCGCTCCTCCGCCAGCCGCACGGCTGCTTCGAGCAGACGAGCTCCACCAACTATCCTCTCGTGATGGCGCAGCAGTACTTCCTGAGCCACAGCGGCGTCGATTCCGCCAAGATCAGCCAGGCGCAGTCGCTTCTGGAGGAGGGCTACAAGAAGCTGGTCTCCTTCGAATGCAAGAACCGCGGCTACGAATGGTTCGGCGCCGACCCCGGCCACGAGGCGCTCACCGCCTACGGCCTCATGGAGTTCGCCGACATGGCCAAGGTCATGCCCGTGGACGCCGCCATGATGGCCAACACGCGCCAGTGGCTCCTCGCACGCCGCGACGGGCAGGGCGGCTTCCAGCGCAACGAGCGCGCCCTTGACAGCTTCGGCCGCGCCCCCAAGGACACCACCAACGCCTACATCCTCTGGTCGCTCCTGGAGAGCGGCGAGAAGCCGGAGAGCCTCGAGACCGAAATCCAGGCCGTCCTGAAGAAGGCGCAGGAGGCGGAGGACGCCTATCTGGCGGGCCTGGGCGCCAACATCGCGTGGCTGGCCGGCCGAAAGGACGTGGCCGCCGCCCTCGGCCGCAAGCTCGTCCAGTGGCAGCAGAAGGATGGCAGCCTGGACAAGGCGGGCGAGACCATCACCTGCTCCGGCGGCGTCTCGCGCCAGCTGGAGTGCGCCGCGCTCGCGGCGCTGGCGTGGGTGCGCCTCGGCGATGACTTTGTCGCCGCCACCGAGGCCACGATGAACTACCTGGCCACCTGCTGCAAGGAGGGCAAGTTCGGCTCCACCCAGTCCACCGTGCTCGTCCTGAAGGCCATCAACGCCTACGACCAGGCCTTCGCACGGCCGCTGGCCGCCGGCAAGGTGGAGCTCCTGCTGGACGGCAAGCCGTGGGGCGAGCCCATCGCCTTCGACAAGGAGAGCAAGGGGCGTTTGGAGTTCGCCGACTGCGGCCTGCGCCTGACGCCTGGACGCCATCGCCTCGAAGTCCGCATGACCGACGGCTGCAAGCTCTCCGGCAGCATCCGCGTCACCGCCATGACGACCCTGCCCGCCAACGCAGGCAAGCTCGCCTTCAGCACGCGCCTTGACCGCGACAAGCTGGCCGAGGGCGAGGCCGCGCAGCTCTTCGTCACGCTGAAGAACACCGCTGCCGAGGCGGCGAACATGCCGCTGGCGGTCGTCGCCATTCCCGGCGGACTGGAAGTGCGCACCGCGCAATTGCGCGAACTCGTTGACGCCAAGCGTATTGCCGCCTACGAGCTGTGGGACAATGCGGTGGTGCTCTACTGGCGCGGGCTGAACGCCGGACAGGAGGTCACCGTGCCGGTCGCCCTCCAGGCGGCGGTTCCGGGCAAGTGGACTGCCGCCGCCTCGCGCGCGTACCTCTACTATTTGGATGAAGAGAAGCAATACGTGCCCGGCACCCAGGTCGAGGTGGTCGGGAAATAGAAGCGGCCTGTCTTCGGGCGCCACTTTGGCGCCCGAAGACCATTTCGGATTTTTCCGCCGCAGCTGCGGGCGCCAAAGTGGCGCCCGCTCAAGTTGGTTTGCGCCTTTCGGCGCCGCGGGGCTTCTCGCCCCGCGCACCCAACCCGCGCCGGAAAAAGCTTCCTTCGGGGGCTGTTGGGCGCCGGCGGCGAAAAGCCGCCCGCTCATGTTGGCGGGGGGGAGCGCTGCGCAGAGTCTATCATCCCTCTGCGTTCTCCGCAGCGGGCCAGCCCCTTGCGCCCGCCGTCCTGAGTGGGCAGCCCGTGGCTGCCCACATGGTACAGCCTCTAGCCCCGCCAGCTGGGGAAGTAGCCATCGAGATAGAGGCCGTTGAGCGAGAGGACGCGGAAGAGGCGCCTGTAGGCATTTACGGGGCCGACAAGCTCCTTCAGGGTCTCCTTGTGGCCGAGGCGCGAGGTCACGAACCACTCGGGACGGCAGGAGACGCGGTATTCGAAGCAGTCCCACATGGAGAGGTTTTCCGCGCCGCCGTCGTAGAGGCGCTGCACGTATTCGGGAATCTTCTCCGGCGCCTGCGAGCCCTCCCACTGGATGTCGTAGTGGAAGGGCACGCCGTAGGCCTTTGAGAGCGCCGCGTATTCGGGCATGCACTTGATCTGGAGGTCGGGCAGGTTGCCGAACTGGCGGCGGATGGGGCTGTACTTGGCCGTCTTCTTGTACTCATGGTACTTGGCGACGGAGAGCAGGCCGGGATGCGCATCGTCCCTGAAGGCCTCCTCGTTCTCGAAGACGCGCATGCCGGCGACGCAGACCATGTCCACGAGGCCCTCCTTGACCCACGTCTCCACGTCGAGCCCGAGCACCTTGTTGTCGGCCAGCCCGAGATTGACGTAGGTGTTGATGAGGAGGCGGGGGCGGTTGTGCTTCTCGCTGTAGTCGTCGAAGGCGGCGCGCAGGCGGCGCATGAAGCCGTTGAAGATTTCGCAGCGGACGGCGGCGAGGCGCGCGTCCGTCAGCGACAGCGTGCAGGGATCGACATCGGGATAGAGGGCCTTGAATCGCTGGACGACGGGCTCCTCGAAGAGGAGGTGGATGCCGCGCGTGAGGATGAGGGTGCCGCCGTCGAAGCCCATGTCCGCCATGCGGAGGAACTCCTTGATCATGAAGTCGCCGACTTCGGGATAGGCGTAGGAGAGGCAGGCCACGGGCTCGCCGTCGCGGTCGCGGCACCACCATTGCGGGTTGTTGGTGACGATGGGCAGGTTGGAGCAGCAGATGTCGTCGGTGGGGATGAGGAAGTTGGCGATGGACATGCGGTGGGCGGCCAGCAGCTTGATGCCATACTGCTTGGCGCGGCGGCAGTATTCGCCGTAGACTTCGGCGAGGCGTTTGTCAAGGCCCAGCTGGCTAGCCCAGCGGAACTCCAGCAGGCTGGCGTCGGGGCCCTCGTAGATGCGGTGCTTTTCGGTCATGTCGGAGAGGGTGGAATAGACTTCGACGGAGGCGACGCCCACGTCGGACTGCGCGTAGGCGTCAATGATGCTGGCCAGCTCGTCCACGGTGGCGTCATGGCCATACAGGTGGATCCAGTCCATGTCGCTGTGGGCGTGGAGGCGCTTGTCCTCCTTGCGGGAGAATTCGGCCTGGGCGGCGGCGACTTCCTCCTCGGTCATGGGTTCGAAGCGCAGCCACATGATGCCGGCGCGCGGCTGCGCGTTTCCGGCCGGCTTGCCGAAGGTGATCTTCCTGCCGGTCCGGTCGGCGCACTTCCAGAAGATCTCTTCGCCCTGTTCGGTGGCGCTCCAGTAGCCTCCAGCGCTGGTGCTCTGCTGGGTGAACATGGAGGGGGACGGATCGCCGTCCAGGCGCGCCCACAGGCGGAAGCCCTCGCCGGACCAGGTG
>CACZQQ010000260.1 GCA_902783355.1 uncultured bacterium | reverse complement strand
GCTCATGGGCCTCGATGCGCTCCTTGAGCTCCTCCGCGTCTCGGTTGTAATCCGCTTTCGGCGCTTCGCTTCCTTCGCAGTAGGGATGGCTTGTCGAACCGCAGAGCGGACACGGCTCGCCTGCATGCAGGAAGGCTTCGCGCTGCAAGGCGCCGCTGAAGAATTCGCCCAGCTTGCGGGCGGAAATCTCAAGCTCACGCAACTCCGCCAGCGTCTTGCCGTTGAGCAATTCCTCCTGATGCGCCTGTGCCGCCTTGATGGCCTCCGCATGCTTCCTTGCCTCGCCAGTCGCTTCGTTGATATCTCTTTGAAGGCCAGCCAATTCCTTTTCTTCCTTCGTCACAGTCTTGGCCAGGTCATCCAGCTCTTTCTGTTCATCGACGAGATTTCCCTCATCCGTCGCCAGCGCCGCGCGGCGCAGCTCCCAGCCTTCGTGCTTTGCCGCAAGGCCCTTGTCCGACGGATGCTCCTCAAGGTGCCTCTTTGCATCCGCCGCGGCCTCCTGCACCTTCTTCCAGGCCTGCTCCTCCTTCCAGAAGTCCTTCATGGCCTCCTTCCGTTGGTTCTCCAGGTCCGCCGTCTTGTCCGTGGCGTCCTTGTGATTCTTCTCGGCCGTGGCAATCTGGTTGTCCAGCGCACGTACTTCCTTGAAGAGGTCCTGTTTGTCAGACAGTTCTTTAACCGCTTTGTCATATCGTGCTTGGGCGGCTTCCGCCTTCTGCTGCGCCGTCTGCCTCGCGTTCTTCAACGAGGGCTCCGCGTCCCTTTTCCCCTTCAATTCGGCTGACAGGCGCTCCTGCTCCGCGTGCGCCCTGCCATGCGCCTCATAGGCCTCCTGGCACGCCTGCGCCCTTGTGGCCTCGTCCAGTTCCGTCTTTTGCGGCGCGGCCTCTTCAAGCCGCCTGTTAGCCTCGTTGAGTCGTCCTTCGGCCGCGCGGACTAGCCTTTCCGCCTCGTCCACCGCCTGGAAGTTCTTCTCGCGCTCCTCGCATGCCTTCTCCTGGCGTTCGATCTCGTGCTTTCTGTCCTTCGCTTCCTTCAGGGCCTGCTCCAATGCGGTCTTCTCCTCCTCGGACAGCAGCGAGACCCCCTCCAGCCGCGCCTTGAGCGTGTCGTAGTCGTTTTTGTGCGCCTTGTATTCCTCATAGATTTTTCTGCCGATCTTGTCGCATGCATCGGTCCCTGTGATTTGCTTCAGAATGTCCGCGCGCTCCTTTTCGGCGGCCTTCAGGAAGGCGTCGAAGCCGCCTTGCGCCAACAGCACGCAACGTGTGAACTGTTCATGGTTCATCCCAATCAGCCTGGCGACCTCCTTTCTGACTTCGCCCGGCTTCAATGGCTGCTGCGTGCCGTTCTTGAAGAGCCTGTGCTCGTAGACACGGAAGGGGGCCTCCGCATTCTGCGTGCGCTTCTGCTGGAAACTGACACGGTATTCGTCGTCGCCCAGGCTGAATGTCAGCTCCGCCATCATCTCCTGTGCGCCGTCGCTCATCACGGGATTGTTGGTGGCGGTAATGGCGCCTGCGCGAGGCGTTTCCCCATAGAGCGCCAGGCAGATGGCGTCCAGAATGCTGGATTTTCCGGCGCCCGTGCTGCCGGCGATCAGAAAGACTCCCTGCCTGAAGGCGTCGGCGGTGAAGTCAATGAGATTGTCGCCGTAGAGTGAATTTATATTCTTGAGATAGAGACGTTTAAAGCACATCACGCCACCGTTTGCCTTGGAGGGCGCCTCGTGCTGCACGCTGGGGTCGCAGGCCGCCTCCTGCGCCTGGCGGAAGAGCGTCAGGAAACGCCGGCCGGATTCGCCGTCCCAATCGACTCCCTTGCGTTTCAGCGCGTCCTTGAAGATTTCCTCGGGGGACGTTTCGCGCTGGGCGTCCAGCTCGTCCTTGGCGCCGTCGTCGGGGACGGCGCCAAGGGGGCCGCCGGGGGCAGGGCGCTCCTCGGCCGCGCGCACGAAGCGCAGTTTGCTGTCGCGGAATTGTTCCTGCAGCATGATGGGCCAGTTCGGCGTGAACTCCGTGCCCGTGTAGACAGGCTTCACCCAGGCCGCCCCTCCCTGTGCGTCGATTTCCTGAAGTCTTTGGCGCAATTCTTCGACCGTGGCGCCCTTGACGACCTTCATGCGGTCATAGCATTGGAAGGGGATTTCGCGTGTCACGGGATTCGCCAGGTCGTCGGTGTCCAGCACCACGACCTGCGGGGCGTAGTTGCGTTCGCGCACATTCATGGGCAGCAGCGCCCCCGCGTAGCGCCAGTTCGCATGGCCGGCGACCGTCTGCGGCTGATGGAGATGGCCCAGGGCGATGTAGTCGAAGCCGTCGGCGAAATCGCCGATGTCCACGGCGTCCAGCGTGCCCGCCACGCCTTCGTCCTTCTTGCCCATGAAGGAGCTGCCATCGGCATAGAGGTGCCCCATGGCGACGAGGGGGATCTGGCGTGCGCCGCGTACGCTTTCCGCCGCCTGCCGGACCTGGCGGTAGTGTGCTGCGATGCCCTGCGCCGTCGCCTTCCGCGCCGCCTCGCCGCTTTCGCCTTCAGGGGAGAAGCGCCGCACGTCGCCTGGCCGCAGATAGGGGACGGCGCAGACAAGGGCCGAGGGGCTTTCATTCTTCCCCAAGACGACGACCTCCTTCGACAAATCCGTCGGCTCCACGGCCGCCACCACATGGATTTCCATCTTCCTGAGGACGTTGCGCGGCGCGTTCAGGAAGGTCGGGCTGTCGTGGTTGCCCGCGATGATCACGATCTGGCGGCAGCCGGCCGCCGTGAGACTGTCCAGAAAATCGAAGTAGAGGCTCTGCGACTCATTCGACGGATTGCCGTTGTCGAAGATGTCCCCGCAGAGGAGCGCGGCTTCGGCCTTCTCCTCCCGTGCCATTTCCACGACGGCTTCAAGGACCTTCTTCAGTTCGGGGTTGCGCGGATAGTTCTCCAACGCGCTGCCCAGGTGGATGTCGCCAATATGCAGAATCTTCATGCTTCCTCCTTTGGTGTCATTGTCAGATGTAGCGTTTGTCAAGCAGGTGGGCGGGGCGGAGGTCGCCCATGGAGTGGCGCATGGCGGCGACAACGTCGGGGAAGCGCGCCTCCACTTGCGCGAGCAGTTCCCCCATGTAGTGGCGGTCTCCCTCCTTGAGACGCTCTTCGTAGGGGCAGGAGCGCACCTTCGGCAGGGCGAAGGCGGCCGCCGCCTCGTGGATGAGCGCCTTGCGGCAACCCCACAAGGGCCTTATCAGTCGATATTTGCCGCCATCTGCGGGGACGTTGGGCCCCATGGTCTTGAGGCCGCCGCCACGGAAGAGCGAGATCAGGAAGCTGGCGCAGAGGTCGTCCAGATGCTGCCCCAGGGCCAGCTTGTTGAAGCCCAGTTCGTCCATGAGGCCGTGCAGCTTGCCGCGGCGGATGCGGGAGCAGAGCACGCAGGGGGAAGTGCCGTCCGGCGCATTCTCCAGCATGGGGAGGACGCCTTCCACCTCGCGGACGATGAGCTCCCAGCCCTGCGCCGCGCAGTAGCGCTCCAAGGCGGCGCGGTCGAAGCCGTGATGCCCAAGGTCGATGACAGCAGGGCGCACTTCGATCGGAAAGGGCAGACGGCGCTTCAAGGCCTCCAGCAGATGCATGAGCATGAGGCTGTCCTCGCCGCCCGAGACGCCCACCAAAATGCGGTCGCCGGCGGCCAGCAGGCCGAAGTCGGCCGAATCGCGGCTGGCTTTCTTCATCAACGCCCTGAAGGCGGGCGTGCGGCGCGGATTTGTGGCGGTTGCTTCAGGCATAGAAGGCATGGAGAAGGACAAGAAGGAGCATTTGGAGGGCGTTGAAGCAGGCGTGAACGAGAATGACGAAGGGGAGGCCGAAGCGCCGCAGGCAATGCGACTGCGCCAATGCGAAGAGGGTCAGCATGGGAATGGCCCACGGAAGGCGGTGGACGGCCGCGAAGAGAAGGGCCGCGGCGGCCTCCGCCCAAGGGCGCGTCAATCGCAGGCGCCCCAGGCCCTTTGGCAGGAGCCAGCGGAAGAGGATTTCCTCCAGAGGCGGCGATATCAGCAGGGCGAGGACGAGCGCCCATGTCCGCGCGCCTGCGTCCATGGCCTCCCAGCCGCTGACGGTCGTCTGCTGGGCGCAGGGAAGGCCGAGTAGGCCGAAGAGCGCCCGCGACGCGGCGTTGACAGGCAGCGCGCAAAGCAGATAGAGGAGAGCCGTCGGCGGCGCCCAGAGGAGCGATTTCAGGCGGCCCTGTCCGCTCATGGGAGTGGTAGGCATTGTACTATATTATGAATGTACAGGAAAAGGCGTGCAGGGCTTCCGGACGGTCGGTCCTCCCGTTCACGGCGTCCACCAGGCATAGGCGCCGGAGGGCACGGGCAGGACGGCGTCCGCCGCGGGCAGCGTCATCTCGCCGGTTGCGCATTGTCCGGCCGGCAGGGTTTGCGAGACGAGATGCGAGAGGACAAGGGGCGTGTAGCCAGGCGTATGGCAGGTCAGCAGGACGAAGGCGGGGGCCTCCGAAAGGCTCTGGCGCACGAGGTCGAGCACCTCCATCATGCCGCTGTCGATGGTGAAGAGCTCCTGGTTGGAGCCGCGACCGAAACTGGGCGGATCCAAGATGACGCCGTCGTATTTGCGGCCGCGCCGCATCTCGCGCTGGAGGAACTTGCGCACGTCGTCCACAATCCATCGGATGGGGGCCTCCTCCAGATGGCTGGCGGCGGCGTTTTCGCGGGCCCAGGCGACGCTCTTGGGGGAGGCGTCCAGATGGCAGACCGCGCATCCGGCGGCGGCCGCCGCCAAGGTGGCGCCGCCCGTGTAGGCGAAGAGGTTGAGCACATTCAGGCGCCGGCCCGTCTGGCGGGCCTTTGCGGCGGCCTCTTCAATGAGGCGCCAGCAACGGGAATGCTCCGGAAAGAG
>CACZQQ010000259.1 GCA_902783355.1 uncultured bacterium | reverse complement strand
GCCGGAGAGCCACTGGCCGTAGAGCTTGCCCCAGACGGCCTTGCCCCAGCCCGTGTCCGCCACCGTGTAGTGCATGCCGCCCTCCTCGCAGCACTGCCAGTACTTGGCGGTGAGGATGTGCGCCAGCGCGTAGGCGTAGTTGTGCGCCACCATCTTGGGCATGCCCGACGTGCCGCTGGTGAAGTAGACGAGCATGGGGTCGGCGACGGCGTTGCGCTCCGCGCGCGGCGGCGCGGCGTATTCCGTCGGCTGCGCGTCGATCTCGGCCTGGTAGTCCACCCAGCCGTCGCGCGGCCCGGAGATGGAGATCTTCAGCTTGAGCGTCTTGTCCACGCTGTGGGCCTGCGCCGCGTCGACTTCGTCCAGCAGCGTGTCGGAGGCGACCGCCATGACGGCCTTGATGCCGCCCTTGTCGAAGCGGTAGACGAGGTCGTGCTCCTTGAGCATGTGGGTGCCGGGGATGGCGACGGCGAAGAGCTTGTGGCAGGCGAGGATGGCGGGCCAGAACTCGTGGCGGCTCTTCATGACCAGCAGGACACTGTCGCCGCGGCCGACGCCGTGCGCCTTGAGGAGGTTGGCCACCTGGTTGGTGCGTTCGGCCAGCTGCTTGAAGGTGAAGGTCAGCTCGGTGCCGTGGTCGTCGCACCACAGCATGGCGACGCGTTCGGGCTCGTGCTCGGCGTACCAGTCCACCACGTCGTAGCTGAAATTGAAGTTCTCGGGGATGCGCAGGCGGAAGTTGGCGTAGAAGTCCTCGTAGCTGCTGAACTCCACCCGGTCGAGGTATTGGCTTAAAAGGGACATAGGGGTAATCCTCTGGGAAAATCCGTCATGTTCTTCTGCGGATGCATATTCCGACGGGACGGAGACGGGGGCAGTCATGACCCTGCGCCACGCCTGCTTCCGTTCCGCCGGATGCCACGCCTCGCGGCCTCGGCCGCGTAGTGAACCGCCCCGGGTGGAGGGTGCGGTTCACAAGATAATGGCGATGAAGCGCGCCGGCTGCCCACCGACCGCGACCATCCCGTGCGGATTGCCCGAATCGTAATAGATCGTGTCGCCCGGATTGAGGACGACCTCGTTGCCGCAGACGACGACCTTCAGCCGCCCCTCCAGCACATAGTCCATCTCCTGTCCGGGATGGCTGTTCACGGGGACGGGCGCCCCCTCGGGCGACGGCGGGCAGACCACCACGAAGGGCTCCGCACGCTTGTTGCTGAAATTGGCCGCAAGCGCCTGGTACTGATACTCCTTGCGTCGCTGGATGGTGACGCCCTGCCCCGCGCGCGTCACCGTGAAGGTGCTCATGCGGGACTCCTTGCCGGTCAGCAGCAGCGCCAAGTCCACGCCCAGCAGGTGCGCAATCTCGTTGAGGCGGCTGGCGGAGATGTCCTCCGACCCGCTTTCCATCTTCTGGTACGCGGGCACGGTGACGCCCAGCGCGGCGGCCAGCGCCTCCGCGCTCATCTCCTTCAGCTCGCGCAACTCGCGGATGCGCGTCGCGATTTCCATGTTGATGTCGTTGTTCTGCATGGGCTTCACTCTGAAGTGGCTTGACATGGCCGCCGACGCAAAGGCGCCAGCCGGAAAACCGGGATAATTTAACGCATTAAATGCGCATTGCCAAAAAAAGAAGCAAATCGACTGCCTCCATCCCCCCTCGCTCATCCACCGCATGGCTGAAACCTCTTTATACATTATAATATAGACCGGTACGAGGGCTTGACGCCCTATACCTCTGACAACCTCCGTATTCCATTCCATTGACGAACCAAGAGCAATAAGCCATGTCCATCCAGACCACCACAAGAACATCCTACGGCAGCCGCATCGTCTCCTCCCTCAAGGGCATCCTTGTCGGCATCGTCCTTTTCATCGTCGGCATTCCCGTCCTCTGGCTCAACGAGGGCCGCGCCGTGAAGACCCACAAGGCGCTGAAGGAAGGCGCGCAGAACGTCGTCTCCGTAGAAGCCGCGACGGTGGACAGCGCCAACGAGGGCAAACTCGTCCACATCTCCGGCAAAGCCGTGACCGACGACGTGCTTCAGGACGAGCAGTTCGGCGTCTCCTTCAACGGCATCCGCTTGGCACGCAACGTCGAAATGTTCCAGTGGGAGGAGCAGACCTCCACCGAAAAGAAGAAGAAGCTCGGCGGCAGCGAAGAGGAAGTCACCACCTACAGCTACGCCAAGACGTGGTCATCCGCGGCCATCGACTCCTCCGGCTTCCAGGAGGCAGGGCACGACAATCCCGCAGCCCTCCCCTTTGAAAGCGCCGAAACGGAGGCCAGCCACGTCACCGTCGGCGCCTTCACGCTGACGTCCAGCCAGATATCGCGCATCGGCGGCATGGCTCCGTTGCCCCTCATCGCAGGCCTGCCGCTGCCCGCCATCGCCAACATCTCCACCATCCCCAACGGCTTCTACGTCAGCAAGGACGGCAAGTCCTCCCCAGAAGCCCCCGCCATCGGCGACGTCAAGGTCACCTTCGCGGCGGCCGCCGCGCAGGACATCAGCCTCTGCGCGGTCCAGACCGGTGCCTCCTTCAAGCCCTACGTGGCCAAGAACGGCCGCAGCATCGACCTGCTGGCCAACGGCGTCAAGACGGCGGACGAGATGTTCACGTCCGCCCAGAGGTCCAACAAGATTCTCACGTGGATCATCCGCCTGATCGGCTTCGTGCTGCTGTACAGCGGCCTGTCGGCGGTCTTGGCGCCCCTGTCCGTGCTGGCGGACGTGATCCCCTTCCTCGGCACATTGATCGGCGCGGGCACGAAGGCCGTCGCGTTCCTGCTTGCGCTGGTCGTCGCGCTGGTGGTCATCGCCATCGCGTGGATCTTCTATCGCCCCCTGCTTGGCATCACGCTGCTGGTGATCGGCGGCGCCTGCCTCGTGCTGGCCATCAGCAAGGGCAAGGCCGCCAAGGCGGCCAAGGCGGCGGCCGCCACCGTCCAGACAGCATAACTCATTGCAGGCAAACAAGTTAAGCAAATATCCAGACCATTAGCCGCTCACCCCTGCCATGCTGTTGCGGCTAATGGTTGTCCGGGGGCGCCTTGGCGTCCCCTCAATATCCGTCATTTCGCCCAGCGGGAGCGCCAGTGGGGGCGGCCGGCCTTCTCAAGCGCCTCCTTGAGGATGGGATAGGCCCCGTAGTGGAACATGTGGACCTCCTCGTAGAACTCCACCTCGTCAATGTCCAGCTCGTCCAGCACCTGCGGCAGGACATTCTGGACATTCTCCGGCTTGGCGGAATTGATGAGGTAGTGGAGCGTCAGCTTGGTATTCGTGCCCTCCAGCTTGGCCTTGAAGGCCTTGACCTCGTCCTTCCAGCCCTGCGTCCATTCGTTCTGCTGATGGCCGGTGCCGAGCATGATGACATTGTCCACGATGCCGCGCTTCGCCCACGTGCCGATGTCGAAGTAGTTGTCGATGCTGTAGCGGTTGAGCCACGGATACATGGATCCGTGGTCGTAGGGGCCGACCTTGCGGCAGTTGACCGCTGCCATGACGGAGAGCCGCCCGCCCTTGGCGTGGATGATCTTTGAAACGCCGTCCAGCATCTGCGTGAAATATTCGCCGCGCAGCTTGAGGAAAGCCTGCTCGTCGTAGGCCTCCTTGCGCGGATCGATGCCGTAGCGCCTCTGGAACTCCTCCACCACGGGGTCGGAGAAGCCGTAGAAGAGGTTGCCGCCGCCGAGTTCCGCCCAGTCGCCGCCGCGCGAGAGCGAGTGGCTGCGGATGGAGAAGGCCACGCCGTCCAGATCGGGATAGCGCTCGTAGAGTTCGGCGACGATTCTCTCCATCCTCTCGCGGTTCTCGCGGAAGGCGTATTCGGGGACGCCGCGCGCATAGCGCTCGAAGTCGCCGAAACGGACGATGAAGCTGCCCTCCTTGCCGCCCCACCAGTTGCCGAAGCCGGCACAGCCGTGCAGCACCTTCTCGAAGTCCTTGTCGCCGCCAAGCGTCAGTTCGCAGCAGGTGAAGAGGGTGACGGGCTCGCCGTTGGTGTAGGTCGCCTTCGCCGCCTCGGGGGACTTCGTCTCGGAGATGGCCCTGAAGTCGCCGGTGAACTTGAGGACGGGATCAGTGATGTAGAGGCCGCCGATGATGACGTCGTTGCCCTCCATGCGGATGGTGAAGGGCTTCTCGTAGCGCCTGAAGTTGCCCTCGCCCAAGTGGGGCGCGGTGTAGATGACGAGGTTGTCGGCGGTGATGGCGGGTTCTGGCGCGCGCGCCAGATGGAGGCGGATTTCGCCGATGGCGCCATGCAGGTTCTCGCGCGGCCGGAGGTCGGCCTGGCGGTGCTTCACCCAGTGCTCCTCCTTGATGTTGAGGTCGGCGGT
>CACZQQ010000258.1 GCA_902783355.1 uncultured bacterium | reverse complement strand
GCGTGGGGGGCTCTTGCGGCCTCTCTGGCGGCAGTGCTCTGCTTTTTGCAGGCCAATGCCCTTAGGGGTGTTGCATTGCCTTTTTCCATTGTGGCGCTTGGACTTGGCGCGCTCTTCTTCCACAAGACCTTCGGCCGCACGTCGCGCGTGTGGCTCTGGCTGCTGCGCCATCCCGCCCAGCTGCTCATCGGCAGCTTTGCGTCCCTCATCGCCGTCGCCACCTACCTCTTCATGCTGCCGGCCTGCCATGCCGGCGGCATCGGCCTGCCTTTCGTGCAGGCCCTCTTCACCGCCACGAGCGGCACCTGCATCACGGGCCTGACCGTCGTCAGCACGGCCAGCGACCTCAGCCATGTCGGCCAGATGGTCCTTCTGGTGGTCATCCAGCTGGGCGCGGTCGGCGTCATGACAATCTCCTCCTTCGTGGCGATTGTCTTCTCAAGGAACCTCGGCCTGCTGGCCTCCAGCGCGATACAGGACGCCACGGGCGAGGACCGTAGCCTGCTGGCCAAGCAGCTGGTCCGGCTGGTGGTCCCCATGACGCTGGCCTTTGAGGCGGCCGGCACCCTCATCCTGACGCCCTACCTGCATGCGCAGGGCGGCGTCTCATGGCTCCACGCCCTCTGGGAGGGCGTCTTCATGAGCGTGAACGCCTTCTGCAACGCGGGCTTCGCATTGACCGCCGACGGCTCCTACGCCTGCTTTGCCACGCAGCCCCTGCCGCTTCTGACCTCCGCCGTCCTGCTGATTTTGGGCGGCATGGGATGCGGCGTCCTGGCGGGCGTCTGGACGCGGCTTTTCTCGCGGCGTCCCTTCCGTCTGGAAGCCTTCCACCAGCTTGTGCTCTGGAGCACGCTTGTCCTTATTATAATAGGTACAGCGTGCCTTTTGGGGCTGGAGGGCGACCACACGCTGGCGGGCTTTGGGATGCGCGACCGCGTAGTGAATGCCTTCTTCAACGCCGCCAGCGGCCGTTCCGCCGGCTTTGCCTCCATCGACCTGTGCGCGACGCGACGCGCCACGAACATCCTCTTCCGGATTTTGATGTTCATCGGGTCGGCGCCCGGTTCGACGGGCGGCGGCGTCAAGGTCACGACAGTTTCCGTGCTCTTCCTCATGCTGTGGCATACGGCACGCGGACGCGAGCATCTCACTGTCGCGCGGCGCACCATTCCTCCTGCCACCGTCCATCGCGCGGCGGCAGTCGTCCTCATGAACCTGCTGCTGATTTTGGCGGTCACGCTGGTCCTTTCCGCCCTCATGCCCGATGTCTCGCTGAACCGTCTTTCCTTCGAGGCGGTCAGCGCCAGCAGCACGGTGGGCCTTGGCATTGGCCTGGAGGAGCGGCTGGGCACGGCAGGGCAGCTCCTCATCGTCCTGACCATGTTCGCAGGCCGAATCGGCATGCTGACCACGCTTTCCATGTTCGCCGGCGGCGCGCGCCGCCAGCCTTGCATCACCTACCCCAACGCACGGATTCCCGTCGGCTGAGACGGGGCGACTTCAAAATGCCCACACGACAAAACCAAATCGCCATCATCGGCATGGGCGTCTTCGGCACAGGCCTGGCCCAGGCCCTCATGAAAAGCGGCGTGCCAGTCTGCGCCGTGGACAGCGATCCTGCCATCGTCGAAGCCTTCAAAGACCAGGTGACGACCGCCGTCATCATGGACGCCACGCAGGAGAAGGCGTTGCGCGAGGCCGAAATCGACCGCATGGATGTGGCAGTCGTCGCCATCGGGGAGGACAATATGGAGAACTCCATCATGACGACGGCGCTCCTGAAGCAACTGGGTGTCAAGACGGTTATTGCGCGTTCATGCAATCCATTGCACGCCAGAATATTACGTCAAGTCGGCGCTACGCGTGTCATCAATCCCGAGCAGGACATCGGCGAGCGTCTGGCCCGCCAGTTGATCCGGCCTGGCCTGCAAGAGCTTCTGGAACTGTCCGGAGACGCCTGCATCGCACGCATGCCCGTGCCGAAGCGCTTCGTGGGCAAGACGTTGGAGCAGCTGGGCGTCCGCAAGAACTACGGCGTGACGGTATTGGGCATTGAGCATGTCGGCGCAGAAGGGGAGGCCATTGAATCGGAGGAGGACCTTTCCCGCGCCGACATCAACATTGATCCCGACCCCGCCGCCGACCGCCTGGCCGCCGGCGACTACCTTCTCGTCATGGGCTACCAGGAGCGCGTCAACAGACTTCTTGAACTCTAACAGATTGAGGTACAAAGAGATGCAGAAATTCCCCTTTGCGATTCCTGACAACGCGCTTTCCACGATTCCCGCGTCGATTCCGCTGTGGCCGGAGGAGAGGCCCGCCTCTGGCCAGCCGGAGGCGGACTGGTACCGCGAGGACCGTCCGCAGGAGGGACGCCTCGACCGCTTCGTCGCGAACTTCAGCTATCCGGAGCTCTTCCCCTATCCGGCGGCGCCTGCGGACAACACGGGGCTCGCGGTGCTCGTCTGCCCTGGCGGCGCCTATGTCGGGCAGGCCATCGACAAGGAGGGGCATGACTTGGCGCGCTTCTTCAACTCCTTTGGCGTCAACGCCTTCGTCTTGAAATACCGCGTGCCGGTCGTGAACGACGTGCGCCGCTGCGAGGGCGTCTTCACGGGGGCGCTGGCGGACGCGTTGCGGGCAATCCGCTTCATTCGCGCCAACGCGGAGCAATACGGCATCCGCAAGGTGGGCGTCATGGGCTTCTCGGCCGGCGGCCATCTGGCGGCCACCGCCTCCACCCTCTACAACGACCCGCTGGAGCCGAACCCCGCCATGGCCGCCATCAGCGCGCGCCCCGACTTCAGCATTCTCGTCTACCCCGTCATCACCTTCACGGACGAGGAGAGATGCCACAAGGGCAGCCGGAAGAACCTGCTGGGGCTGCAGGCCACCCTGGAGGAGCTGCGCCACTACTCGCCGGAGCTGCAGGTGACGCCCGAGACCCCGCCCTGCATCCTGCTGCAGACCGCCGACGACTCGGTGCATGTCGGCAACTCCATCCTCTACTTCATGGCCTGCCGCGCCCAGGGCGTCGCGGCGGAGATGCACCTCTTCCCGGAGGGCGGCCATGGCTATGGCTTGGCGCAGCGCGGCCTCGCGGTGGACACGTGGCCGCAGCGCCTCCAGGAGTGGATCCTTCGGCAAAAATAGGAGAGTGTTGTTATGGCGACCATCACGATCATCGGCTCGGGCATGATGGGGTCGGCGCTGGCCTTCCCCGCCCGCGAAAACGGCAACGAGGTGCGTCTCGTGGGGACGCCGCTGGACCGCGACATCATCGCCGCCGTCCGCCAATGCAACCGCCATCCGAAATTCGACCGCGACTTCCCCGCAGGCGTGAAGGCGTACCAGTTCGAGGAGGCCGCGCAGGCGCTGGCGGGCGCGGATTTCGTCATCTGTGGCGTCAGCTCCTTCGGCGTGGAGTGGTTCGCGCAGGAGGTCCTGCCGATTCTGCCGCAGGGCGTTCCCGTCCTCTCCGTCACAAAGGGGCTCCAGGACCAGCCGGACGGCACGCTGCTGTGCTATCCGCAGCTGTGGCAGGCGCGCCTGGACGAGCTGGGCAAGGACAACAGGCTGAACGCCATCGGCGGCCCCTGCACCAGCTACGAGCTGGTCGCCCACGACCACTCCCTCGTCGCCTTCTGCGGGAAGGACATGACGACGCTGCAGATGCTCCGCGACGCCATGGCGACGGACTACTACCACATCATGACGACCACCGACGTCATCGGCAT
>CACZQQ010000257.1 GCA_902783355.1 uncultured bacterium | reverse complement strand
GGACACCGTGATCTCCGGCATGGGCGAACTGCACCTGGACATCATCATCACCCGCCTGCGCCGCGAGTTCAAGGTCGAGGTCGTCTCTGGCGCTCCCGAAGTCGCCTACCGCGAGACCATCAGCAAGAAGTACTCCCACGAGGAGCGCCTCAAGAAGCAGACCGGCGGCCACGGCCAGTTCGCCCACATCCTCTTCGACATCGAGCCGCAGGAGAAGGGGGCCGGCTACGCCTTCGTCAACGACGTCAAGGGCGGCGACATCCCCAAGGACTTCATCCCCGCCATCGAGAAGGGCTTCAAGGACGCGATGGAGGCCGGCCCCATGGCGGGCTGCCCCTGCGTGGACTTCAAGATCACGCTCACCGACGGCTCCTACCATCCGGTGGACTCCTCCGACATGGCCTTCCGCACCTGCGCCATCGCGGGCTTCAAGACCGCCTTCGCCAAGGCAGCCCCCGTCCTGCTGGAGCCCATCATGAAGCTGACCATCCTGACGCCTGACGAATACGCCGGCTCCATCACGGGCAACATCTCGGGCATGCGCGGCCAGATCCAGGGCATGGAGATGGTGGGCAAGAACCAGCAGATCCACGCGCTGGTGCCGCTCTCCAACCTCTTCGGCTATTCCAGCAGCCTGCGCAACATGACGCAGGGCCGCGCCGGCTTCAACATGGAGTTCGCCTACGACGCGCCCGTGCCCGCCAACATCGCCGAAAAGATCCTCGCGGAGCGCGCCAAGAAGAACAAGCGGTAGGGCGAATCTCGCGCGGGCATTTGACAACGGGCCGTTGGCGGTGTAAATTATCTCGTTTTGTCGGTCTTGAAACGCGCAGGCGGCTCTTGCCGCCGAAAGAAACAGAGGGAAATAGATGCCACGCAAGGTCAGAAAAACGAAAGTCGAGATGCCGCCGCTGGAGCCCGTGGAGAGCGCCCGCGGGGAGGAGGCGCCTGTCAAGGTGCTGCGCACGCCGCCGCGCAGGAAGCCGCACGGGCCCAAGATCCTTGTCGTCACGCCGGAGATCACCTATCTGCCGCAGCACATCCTGAGCAGTTCCGCCTCCGCCTGCCAGTATTCCGACCTGACCAACCACGAGGCCACCTACGTCTCCAAGGCGGGCGGCCTGGCCGACGTCTCCGCGTCGCTGGTCTCCGCGCTCTACAACATGGGGGCCGACGTGCATGTGGCGCTGCCCTTCTACCGCCGCCTCTACCACATCGACCCCAACAAGCTGGACCATTACGAACAGCACCGGCAGGCGCTGACCGCCAGCATCCCCGAGGAGCGCGTCCACTTCGCGCAGGACTACATCTTCAACTACCGCGACCGCGTCTATTCGGGCGACTACCAGCGCTCCGTCCACATCAGCCTCGCCTTCCAGCGTGAGGTCATCAACCACACCATCCCCGAGCTGGCGCCCGACCTGGTGCACTGCAACGACTGGATGACGGGCCTCATCCCCGCCTTCGCGCGCCGCATGCGCATCCCCAGCCTCTTTACCGTGCATAACATCCATACGCAGAAATGCACGATGGAGTGCATGGAGAACGCGGGCATCGACGCCGCCTTCTTCTGGCAGAACCTCTATTTCGAGCGCGCGCCATGGTCCTACGAGGAGAGCCGCTCCACCAACCAGGTGGACCTGCTGACCTCCGGCATCTTCTCCGCCCACTTCATCAACACCGTATCCCCCACCTTCCTGCAGGAGATCGTGGACGGGCGGCACGGCTTCATCCCCGACTACATCCGCCGCGAGATCGAGAACAAGTACCGCGCGGGCGTGGCGGCGGGCATCCTGAACGCCCCCGATCCCGAAGACCTGCCAGAGACGGATCCCGCCCTCGTGGCCAACTACAGCCCGAAGGACTTCGTGGAGGGCAAGAAGCGCAACAAGGTCGCCTTCCAGCAGCGCGTCGGCCTGCGCGTCGATCCAGAGGCGCCGCTCTTCCTGTGGCCCTCCCGCCTCGACCCCATCCAGAAGGGGCCCCAGCTGCTCAGCGACATCATGTACAATATTATCCACAACTACTGGGAGCGCGGCCTGCAGGTCGCCTTCGTGGCCGACGGCCCCTTCCAGCACGTCTTCCGCTCCATCGCCGACCAGCACCAGTTCCAGCACCTCATCGCCGTCCTCGACTTCGACAAGGACCTCTCCAAGCTGGGCTACGCGGCTTCCGACTTCATCCTCATGCCGTCGCGCTACGAGCCCTGCGGCCTGCCGCAGATGGTGGCCCCCATCTACGGGTCGCTGCCTGTCGCCCACGACACGGGCGGCATCCATGACACCATCCAGGACCTGGACGTGGAGAACCACGTCGGCAACGGCTTCCTCTTCAAGTACTTCGACGACATCGGCCTCAACTGGGCCGTCGACCAGGCCATGGCCTTCTACAGCCTGCCGGCCAAAGTCCGCGAGGCGGAAATCCGCCGCGTCATGGCCGAATCCCGCCAGCGCTTCAACCACCACCAGACCGCCCAGGCCTACATCGCCCTCTACGAGAAGATGCTGGACCGCAAGCTGGTCGAGTGGGGCGACGGGACGGAGACGGAGGGATAGGACATGGCGACCGCCGCGACGCGCCCCCAGCTGATGGACGACCCCTATCTGGAGCCCTACAGGGAGGAGCTCAAGCGTCGCTGCGCGCATGCGATGCGCCGCCGCCGCGAGGTGCTGGGCGGCCGCGCCACCCTCATGGAGGTGGCCGACTGGCACGAATGCTACGGCCTCCATCGGGACGAGGGCGGCAACTGGCTCTTCTGCGAGTGGCTTCCCAACGCTACCTCCGCCGTCCTGCTGGGCGATTTCAACGACTGGACGCCGAGCCCATGGTATGAACTCCATCCCATCGTGGGGAGCCAGG
>CACZQQ010000256.1 GCA_902783355.1 uncultured bacterium | reverse complement strand
TAGTTCTTCTGTGGCAGCATGTTTTGTTGACCTTAATAAACGTAATGGATTGAATGTGTGGATAAACAGCCAGCATTGCTCGTTGGGCGATGTACATCCCGAATTGCGCCGTGGCCGCCGGCAGGAGTAAATAGACCATGGACGACAAAGAGATACAATTGCGGGTGGGGGCGGCGCGGATGGCGGTCATCGGCGACTTCTGCCTTGACATCTACTGGCACGCGGACATGCGGCGCAGCGAACTGTCGCGCGAGACGCCCCATTTCCCCCTGCCGATTGTCCGCGAACGCATGAGCGCCGGCGGCGCAGGCAACGTGGCCGCCAACCTGCTTGCGCTGCAACCAGCTCGTGTGCAATGCCTTGGCGTCTTCGGCGACGACTGGCGCGGCCGCGAATACAAGCGTCTCCTGGACGCCATGGGCGCGGACACCTCCGCCCTCTTCACGGAGGCGGGGCGCTTCACGAGCACCTATATCAAGCCCCTGAAGAGCGGCCTCTCGCAAGTCGTCTACGAAGATCCGCGGCTGGATTTCGTCAACAGCGGCCCCATCTCTGCGGAGACGGAGGCGCGCCTCATGGAGGCCCTGGCGCATCTGGAGTGCGATGTCCTGTGCGTCTGCGACCAGCTGCCTGACGGCTGCCTGACGCTCGCCCTGCGGCAGCGCCTCATGGCGATGGGGGAGGCTGGCCTGACCGTGCTCGTGGACAGCCGTGAGCACGCCGGCGAATACCGCCATGTGATTGTCAAGCCCAACGAAATGGAGGCGGCGCGTGCCCTCGGCCTGCCGCCCACGGGCGACCTGGAGGCGTTGAAGGCGATGGCGGCGAAGCTGTCGGCGCGGGGCGGACGTCCCGCGCTGGTGACCATCGGCGAACGCGGCTGCCTGCTGGCGGAAGGAGACGCAGTCCGCCACATTCCGGCGGTGGAGGTCACGGGTGAAATCGACATCTGCGGCGCGGGGGACACCTTCATGGCGGCCATGGCGTCGGCGCTGGCTGTTGGCGCGCCGCTGTCGGAGGCCGCCTCGTTGGGCTGCCGCGCCGCCTCCGTCGTCGTCAAGAAGCTCCAGATGACTGGTACCGCTACGTGGAACGAGATCCCGATGGCGACGCCGCGCCGTCCGGGCCAGCCGTGACCCCATACCTATATATAGTACAATAGTACAGATGAACCGTCGCGACCGCCATGAGGATGGCGCGGCGTCAAAACATCATCCATGAAATCGCTCTTCGGGGGGTTGCGGAGGTTGCGGGGGATGGTTTGTGTATTATTTTATAATCCTTTACGGCAAATCATCCCGGCAATCCCCCCGCCATGTTCGAGTTCCTGAAGCAATTTCTCCGCAACCGCCCCATGCGCATCGTTGTCAACGGCCATCCTGCCCTGCGAGCTAAATCCTTACCCATCAATGAGATAGATGATGAAGTCCGTCATCTGGGCGAGGAGCTGGTACGTTCCCTGCGGGGCAGCGACGTGGAGGGCGTGGGGCTCGCGGCGCCCCAGATCGGCGTCAACCGCCGGATGATCGTCATCGACACGGCGCCGCGGACGGACGCGCCGCGGCCGGACCTTTCCCCCGGCGAGATCCTGCTGGAGCCGCGGATGCCGCTCGTGATGGTGAACCCGGAGATCCTCTCGACGGGCGGCGAGGCCGTGACGGCCAGCGAAGGGTGCCTGAGCCTGCCGGGCGTCGGCGGCCATGTGACGCGCCCCAGCCGCGTGGTCCTGCGGACGCAGCTGCTGGACGGCGGCAGCGTGACGGTGGAGTGCGGCGGCCTTCTGGCGCGCTGCCTCCAGCACGAGATCGACCATCTGGACGGCGTCCTCTTCTACGACCATC
Organism: uncultured bacterium; assembly: GCA_902783355.1. The sequence goes on along the minus strand of CACZQQ010000256.1, from coordinate 3,509 downwards.
TCAGCGCCGAGGAGCAGAAGGCGGCCGAGGAGACGATGCGCCGCCTCGCGAAGCGGGAGGCGGGCCTGGCCCGCACGGCCGCCCTCAAGAAGGGGCGCGCTTGAAGACATGGACAGCAACCGCCCCAATCTGCCTCCGCCCGACCTGCCGCCGCCGCCCCCCGGCATGGCTGTCGTGCAGTTTGACCTGCTGGCCCTGCGCTACCGCACGCTGCTGGGCTACCTCTTCACACATCCGAAGCTGGCGCTGGCGCTGCTCTGCATCCGCCCCTTCGTGGCGAAGAGCCTGCTGACGCTGCTGCTGCTCTGCCTCGTCGGCGGCTTCGCCATGGCGCGCTTCCGCAGCAACTGGAGCAAGCAGGATGTCCGCGACAGCCTCGAGTTCTTCCACGGCACCGTGGGCGACACGACGGTCAGCGACCAGTGCTTCGTCTGGCAGAAGCCCACGCCGTCGCCGCTGCCCGCCTCGCAGGAGATAGGGGCCTTCCGCCTGACGGTCAGCGAGGCGCCGGACGTCCAGGCCGCCCGCCATGCGGCCGGCGACGGGGCCGCCTCGTCCAGCCGCATGGGCCTTGTCATCGCGCCCGCGCATGTCTGGTGCTGGGCGCGCGGCGGGGCCGACGCCCCCTCGACCGTCTGGCAGGAGCTGCCGGTCATGCGCCATTTCCAGAAGCTGGCGGTGGACGACACGGGCCGCTTCCATCTGACGGAGGAGACCCTGCCCGCCTACGTGGAGTTCTTCGCCCTGACGATGTTCATCGGGCAGTGGATCATGGAGAGCGCGGCGCTGGTGGGCCAGTGGATGCTGTGGTGCCTCCTGATGGTCGTGGTTTCGCTGGTGGCGGGCTTCATGGGCGGCCGGATGCGCCAGGCGGGGATTGTGATGATGCCGCTGAGGCGGCGCCTGCTGCTGGCCCTCTCCCTCTCCGCCAACCTGACGCTCGTGCCGCTGCTGGCCTCGCTCATCTACGCGGCCACCGGCCTGGGGTCGCCCTCGTCGCTGGTGGGCGTCATGTTCCTCGTCTACATGGTCTATGCGGCCATCGAGGGCCGCCGCAGCCGCGTGGGCTTCATCCCCCCCAGGCCGCCTCGCCAATAACCTCTGATAAGGAATCCGAGATGCGTGACTTTCCCAAAATCTGCGGCAGCCGCCTGACGGCGGTCCTCATGGCGTTGCTTCTGACGCTGCCGCTGCCCCTGTCGGCGGCCAAGAAGCTGACCGAGGACGAGGCCCGCGAGAAGTACGGGCTGCACGCCACCGTCAAGGACGAGTGGGCGATCGCGGCGTGGGAGTGGGTGCGCGACCATGCGGTGGCCGCCTACCAGTGGGGCAGGGAGAAGATATGCGGCATGCTCTTCGACGACATGGGCGTCGACGCCGCCGACCAGGTCGGCCTCGCCTGGCCCGTCTTCATCGCCCTCCTGATGCTGCTTTCCGGCTGCTGGGCCGCCAGCATCGCCCAGATGCGCCGCCACAACCGCCTCTACTTCTTCCTCCTCGGCTTCTTCACCTTCTTCGTCGGCCCCGCCATCCTCCTCTTCAAGCTGGACATCAAGGGCGAGAAGGAGCTCAAGGCGCGCATCGCGGAGGAGGCGGCCGAACGGCGTGCGCAGGAGGCCGAAAGGCGCGCCCTTGAGGAGCAGCGGGCCATCGCCTCCGGGCAGCAGCTCCAGCCCAAGGTCTCCGAAGAGGGTGAAGTCTGGGACAAGGCCTTCTTCGAGCGCATCGCCCACAGGGCGGACGGCACGCCCGCCGGCCCGTGGGACGCGGTGTACAACGGCGGCATCGAGGCGCACGTCCTGCAGATCCTTGAGGCGCAGGAGAACTTCGTCCAGGTCCGCTATGTGAACATGGCGGGCAAGGAGATGGTGGGGCGGATCCCCCTGGCCAGGCTCGAGTCCTGGAAGGACGCGTGATTTCATTCAATACTCAACACACAAGGCATTCGGAAGATGTTTGACAAGGTGCTCTCCACGGCCCCGCTGGCCGAACAGGAACTGGACATCCTGAAGTTCTGGGACGACGAGAAGGTCTTCGAGAAGTCGGTGCAGGCCCGCAAGGACGGCAAGCCCTTCGTGCTCTTCGACGGCCCTCCCTTCGCGACGGGGCTGCCTCACTACGGCCACCTGCTGGCGGGCACCATCAAGGACGTGGTGCCGCGCTACCAGACCATGCGCGGGCGCTACGTGCCGCGCACCTTCGGCTGGGACTGCCACGGGCTGCCCATCGAGTCGCTGGCGCAGAACGCGCTGGGGCTGGCCGGCGCGCCCGCCATCAAGGAGATCGGCGTCGACGTCTTCAACGAGAAGTGCCGCTCCATGGTGCAGACCTACGTCTCCGAATGGAAGAGCACCGTCCGCCGCATGGGCCGCTGGGTCGATTTCGACAACGGCTACAAGACGATGGACGCCGATTTCATGGAATCGGTCTGGTGGGCCTTCAAGCAGCTTTGGGACATGGGGCGCGTCTACAAGGCGCACCGCATCGTGCCCTACAGCTGGAAGCTCTCCACGCCGCTCTCCAACTCGGAGGCCAGCGCCAACTACAAGATGGTGCAGGACCCCACGGTGACTGTCCGCATGAAGGTGCGCTCGTGGGAGAAGGCGCCTGCCGCCGCGAAGGGCTACGCCCTCTATGTCGTCATCTGGACGACGACCCCCTGGACGCTGCCCTCCAACCTGGCGGCCTGCGTCGGCCCCAAGATGGAATACTGCCTCGTGCGCGACGGCGACACGCAGGACGCCTATCTGCTCGCCAAGAGCCGCGTCTCCGAGGTCTTCCGCAAGGAGGGCACCTACAGCATCTTGGCGGAAATGCCTGGCAGCGAGCTGGTTGGCATCCGCTACGAGCCCATCTTCAACTACTTCGAGGCGCGCAATCCGAACGCCTACCGCGTCGTGGCGGACGACTATGTGACCGGCGACGACGGCACGGGCATCGTCCACATCGCGCCCGCCTACGGCGAAGACGACTACCGCATCGGCATGCGCGAGGGCCTCGGCATGGAGGATCCGCTGGACGAGGAGGCGCGCTTTATAGCGGAAGTCCCTGATTTCCAAGGAGTCATGTGCAAAGAGGCCGACAAGGCCATCATCCGCTGGCTCAAGGAGAACGGCAAGCTGGTCCACCAGGGCACCATCAACCACAGCTACCCCTTCTGCGAACGCACCGACACGCCGCTCATCTACAAGGCCATCGACGCGTGGTACGTGCGCGTCTCCGACATCCACGACGAACTCCTCAAGAACAACGCCCAGACAAGCTGGACGCCTGAATTCGTCGGCACGCACCGCTTCGCCAACTGGCTGGCGGACGCGCGCGACTGGAACATCTCGCGCAACCGCTTCTGGGGCTCCTGCGTCCCCTTGTGGGTCAATGTGGCCGACCCCAACGACATCATCTGCGTCGGCTCCGTCGCGGAACTGGAGGCGCTCTCCGGCACGCGCGTCACGGATTTGCACAAGCACTTCGTGGACAAGATCGAAATCCACCGCGACGGCAAGACCTAC
>CACZQQ010000255.1 GCA_902783355.1 uncultured bacterium | reverse complement strand
CTTCGCCTGCGGCAGCAGCCTGTAGCCCCAGCGCAGCTTGTCGCCCGGCAGGGGCGTCTGCTTGCGGACCTCGAACTCCAACGCCGTGCGCATCTCTTCGCTCTTCAGGCGCGGCATGGCCAGGTCGGCCATGCCCCAGCCCTGCCCGCTGCCACCGGCCACGACATAGATGCTGTCGTTGCCGCCGACTTCGCGGACGGCGCGCGCCACCAGCTCCGCGAGGGAATCGCCGCCGGCGCATTCGCCTGACCAGGCCGCGACGACTTCGCAGCCGTTGGAACCGCCCTCCAGCCGCACCGCGTGGCAGGAGGTAGGCGTCCAGGTCAGGGCAAGAGATGTATTGCGGACAAAGATTCCCATGATGGGGCTTGGTTCTGTGGGGAAATGAAGCGTAGAAGAAGGCGTGTCTGCGATTGAAAAACGGACAATCCCGTAATTTATTTTACCAACGGGATATATCAACCGCGCAAGCGCAGATTTAGGAAATCTTGTCTTCGTCGAAGAGGGCCTTGAGGGTCTCCGGAGCGGCCGCGGCGAAACGGGCGGCGGTCTCGCGGAAGTCGTGCGGCATGGGAGCGGTGAAGGTCATGACCTGGCCGGTCACGGGATGCGGCAGCGCCAGCTTCCATGCGTGGAGCATCTGGCGCGCCACGGAGAAAGGCGGGCACTCGCGGCCGCCGCCGTAGAGCAAATCCCCCAGGACGGGGCGGCGCATCCACGCCAGATGAACGCGGATCTGGTGCGTGCGCCCCGTGTAGAGGCGCACCTGCATGAGAGAGCAGCCGCCGAAGGCCGCCACGACGCGGTATTTCGTCAGCGCCTCCTTGCCGCCGGCCTCCGCAGGGACCACCGCCATGCGGACGCGGTTGAGCTCGTCCCGCGCGATGGGCGCGTCGATGGTGCCGGAGGGCGGGTCGAAGTAGCCCCTGGCGACCGCCAGGTAAATCTTGGTGGTGCGGCGTTCGCGGAAGGCGGCGCGCAGCGCCTCGGCCGCCGCCTGCGTCTTCGCGATGGCCAGGCAGCCGCTGGTGTCCTTGTCCAGACGGTGGACAATGCCCGGGCGGCACTCCTCGTCCATCATGTCGCTGAAATTCTCGGGGTCGCGGGCCAGCAGCGCGGAGACGAGCGTCCCCTGGAGATTGCGTGTGCCGGGGTGGACGACAAGCCCCGCCGGCTTGTTGACCACCAGCAGCGATTCGTCCTCGAAGAGGGTCTCCACGCGGATCGAGGCGTCCGGCTGCGGAAGCGCCCCGTCTTCGTCGGGAGCCGGCGGGAGGCGGAAGGCGATCCGGCGGCCCGCCTCCATCCGCATGGAGAGCGTGGACGCAGGGCGTCCGTCCACCATGACGGCGCCCTCGCGGATGGCGTTCTGGATGCGCGTGCGGGACAACTCCGGATGGCGGGCGCACAACGCCAGGTCCAGGCGCTGCCCCGCATTCTCGGGCGGGAGTTCCCACACATCAATGCCTGCTGCGTTTGTCTCTTCGTCTTTCATGGTTGTCTTTCGTGGAGGGGGCGGCGGACGCCGACTGCGGAGGAGTCCCGTGGCGCCTGCGCCAGACCGACCAGAGGATGACCGCGCCCGTCAAGGGCAGGACGACCGCCACGCATGTCGTCTGGGCAGGCGTCAGACCGCCCAGGCGGACGTAGTCGCCGCGGAGGAACTCGATGCAGAAGCGCCCCAGTGCATAAAGGAGCATGTAAAGTGTAAATCGTTGATAGCGAAGTATTTGCTTCTTTTCAAGAAGCCAGATGAGGCCGCCGATGGCCAGGCACATGAGCGCCTCCAGGGCCTGCACGGGGACGACCGGCAAGGGCGCGGCGGCGTCCACGGGCAGGTGTCCGTTGGCAATCTGGCACGCAAGCACCTCGTTGAGATGCGCAGGATAGGCGACCGCCAACGGCCCCGACCACGGGCGGCCGAAGCAGCAGCCGTTGAGAAGGCAGCCGATGCGGGCGATGGCATGCCCCACGGGGACGACCAGCGCCATCAGGTCGCCGATGTCGCCCGGCCGCCAGCGGCGAATCCTGCACAGGAGCCAGAAGGCCGGCAGGGCCAGGATGAAGCCGCCCTGGAAGACAAGGCCGCCCTCCCAGATGCGGAAGATGGCCAGCCAGTCGTCGGCGAAATAGAGATTCCAGAAGCGGCGGACATATTCCAGGCGGGCGCCGACGAGGCCCACGACGACGCATGTGATGAGGAGGTCGGCGGCGTCATTGCGGTTGAGCCCGTATTTCGGCGCGCGCCGCGCCGCCAGAAAGTAGCCCGCCAGCACGGCCAGCGCCGCGAAGACCCCGTACCACCGCACCTCCAGCGGCCCCAGATGGCAGATTACAGGCGAGAGCATAGCACCTTCATGACCTCCAGCGTCGCCGCCAGGATGACGTCCTCCTTGGCCTCGTCCTCCTCGCCGTCATCGTCTTCTTCGTCGTCCGTCTTGAAATGCTCGCGCTTCTCTTCATCCTTGGCGCGGACAGGCTGGTAGTGGCGGAACTGCCTGAGGCAGTATTCCTCCTCGTCGCGGAAGGCGCGGCGCGCGCCGATCTCCAGGGGCAGCTCCTTGCGCTGGCGCAGCCGCCCGTAGCGCTCGACCTCCGCCGCGTACTTGGCAAAGGCGGGATTTGCGGCCATGTAGGCGGCCGCCTGCTCCCGCAGAGGCGCCTTCAAGTCGTCCAGCGCAGTCCAGCGGCGATAGCGGACGCTGGGGATCTCGTCGGAGGGCAGCACGTTGGGCAGGTTGCTCTCGCCTGTCTCCATCTTGTCCAGGAAGGAGGGGAAGACGATGTCGGGCGTGACGCCGATGGCCTGTGTGGAGATGCCGTTGACGCGGTAGAAGCGCCCGTTGGTGATCTTCAGCGCGCCTGGGCGCCGCGGCCGCCCCTCCGCATCCTGCCCCAGCAGCTTCGCGTTTCCGGAAACCAGCCGGATGTTCATCAGGTCCAGGGGCATCTGCACGGACCCTTTGCCATGGGTGGAGGAATCGCCGCAGATGAGCGCGCGGCCGCGGTCCTGCAAGCACGCCGCCGTGATCTCCGAGGCCGAGGCGCTCAGCTTGTCCACCAGCACCACCAGCGGCCCGTCGTAGAAGGTGGTGCCGTCGCTGGGGTCCTTCAGGACTTCCACCTCGTCCCCCATCTTGGCCTGGACGACAGGCCCGCCAGGCAGGAAGAGGCCGCAGAGGCTGCAGGCCTCGTCGAGGTAGCCGCCGCCATTGCCGCGCAGGTCGAGAATGACGCCGTCGAGGGGGCCGGTGTCCATGGCCTCCTCCAGGAGGCGCTTCGTGTCCATGGTGGTGCTGCGATAGTCGGGCTTGCCCTTTGCCCGCCCCTCTATGTCGCAGTAGAAGGAGGGGATGTAGATCTGGGCGATGCGGGCGGACTTGCCGTCTGGCAGCGGCACCTGATGGATGGTGCTCTGCGGCTCGGAATCCTTGAGGACCACCTCGTCGCGGATGATCTTGACGACCTGTTCCGCGGAGGAGCCCTGGTGCTGGATGGTCAGGAAGACGGGAGTCCCCTTGGGGCCGCGGATGCGGGAGACCACCTCGTCCAGCGGCATGTCCATGATGTCCTCCGGCTCGGCGTCCTCCGCCTGCGCCACCGCGAGGATGCGGTCGCCCGGCTTGAGCCGTCCGTCCCGCGCCGCAGGCCCGCCTGGAATGATCTCCATGATGGTCGTATAGAAGTCGACCATGCTGAGGACGAAGCCGGCTCCCTGCAGGGAATTGCTCATGTGGATGTCGAAGCTCTTCTTCTCCGCAGGCGTCATGTAGTTGGTGTGTGGATCGCAGAGGGAGAGGAATGCGTTCAGGAAATAGCCCAGGATGTCGTTGGCGGTGGCGTTGCGCCGGAACTGGTAGGAGCGCACGATCGTCTTCTTGCTGCGCAGCCGCACGTCCCGCCGGCGCCCGGCGGGCGCCCCGCCCTCCTTCGCCTTCGCCTCGCCGGCCTCCTTCTCACGGCGGAGCAGATCCGCCAGGAGCGTGTTCTTGACGCGGCGGCGCCAGCGCTCCTTCTGCTCGGCCTCCGTGGCGCACCATGTCAGGTCGGCGGTCTTCACATTGAGGGGGATTGATTCATCGACGGAATAGTCCTGCGGCTCGTCCAGCGCCTCGATGGAGAAGAGGGCCCATTGGCGCACGCGCACGAGAAATCGCTGGTAGACCTCGAAGGCAAAGCCCACGTTCACATTGTTCCTATTGTCCCACAGGGCGCCCTCATATTCGCGGAATTCGTCTATGTCGCTTTGCAGGAAATAGATCTTGGCGGGATCAAGCGTCTCGAAATAGCTGTTGAACCAGCGTGACGAGAAGGCGGGCGTCAATTTCGGATGCAAGACATGGTAGCG
>CACZQQ010000254.1 GCA_902783355.1 uncultured bacterium | reverse complement strand
CGTGGAGGCGTAGCGGATGTCGTCGACGGCCTCGCGGAATCCCTCCCACGCGAGGGTGTCCACCACGCCGTCGGCGGTGGGGTAGACGAGATTGTGGTCGCGATAGGAGAGGCTGTCGAAATCGTCCCACGGGTGCCCGAACGCCTCGTAGTAGCAGTATGTGGCGAATCCGTCGTAGTTTGCCTTCCAGAGACTGAGGCCGTAGTTTCGGCGGTAGAGCATGGGGTTCTCCACACCGCCTTGCGGATTGCAGTAGCTGAAGACCTTTCCGCCGCCGGCGTGCCGGCGCGCGGCGGCGTCTGCGGAAGCGCCATGGGCCAGGATCGCGATGTCAATGAGCCTGCCTTCCGGCCCTGCCGTGAAGTGGCTCGGCGTGCTGTCGGAGGTCATGACGCGGCCGCCTGCCTCGTGGATGGCCTCCCAGAGGGGGCGCTGCGCCTCGATCTTTTCCTTTTGCGCTTCGTCCACGCCGTAGAAGTAGACCTCGGCATGGCCGCACTCTTCTTTGACAACCGCCATGATCTCCTTCACCTTCTGCCGCAAATCGGCCAGCGAGGCAGGAGAGGCATCAAAGAATTTGCGCAGGTTGCCTTCGGGCCCTACAAGCAGTGCGGGGTGGTTGGAGAGGCCGGCGGCCTTGCGCATCTGCAGCATCTTGCGGAAGGTCGCGAGGTCGAACCGCGCGACATCCAGCTGATAGTTGAACGGATTGTCGATGCCATGGGCCTTGAGGTCGGCCAATTCGGCGGCAATTTGTTCCTCTGACCGGCGGTGGGGCGTGATTTCAGGCGGGATGCCTGGGCTCATGCCGTTGACATAGTAGATTGAAGGAATGAAGGCCTGCTCCAAGTCGTAGGCCAGCCGGGGAGACGCCAACTGGATGGGCAGCACGGTGACCTTGAACGGAATGGTGGCCAGGAGCCTCCCGTCGGCGGTCTGCGAAATCTCTATGGCGCTGGCGTAGTCGCCAGGCACAGTCTCCGCCGTCGCATGGACGGTCACGAAGAGTTCGCGGTTCATCCCCTTGTGCAAATCAAGCGGCTGGAGTGTCTTTGCATCTCGTATGTCATTCTCCGTTACGGGATAACGAAGATTCCAAGGGTGCCGGGTATCCTCTTCTTGGCATGGATGTCCCGCGCGGTGGTGCCTTCCACGCCCCCCAGTTTCACATACTGCCTGCCCGTGGCCCAATCCACCGTGACCAAGGTCGGATCGTTGACCAGCAACTCTGGCACGAGGACGGTGGTATCCATGGCGGCGCTTATGTCTTTCCAAGCCGAACCTGCCTGAAACCAGCACTGCACGTACTTGAAGTCGACGGCCTCGACTGGCAGGATGGCGCCTGATGCGGTCGTGAGCGGCCCCTTGAGCGCAATGAGAAGGCCATGGAGGTCTTCTGTCGGAGCGCGAAGAACCAGCGCCCCGGGCTCGTATTCGTTGGGCGCCAAGGTGATGTGCAAATCCTTTGCGGTTGCCTCGCTGTCGGCGAAGGTTTGCTGCGGCAAAATCATCTCATTGCCCAAGGGCGCGGCGACGGGATGGATTTCAAGAAGGTTCAACCCCTTTCTGTCCTGCTCCAGCTGCTCCACGATTTCGGACGGCGGCGACATGAAGAGCGCCATGACCTCCTCCTCGGACAGCGGATGGTCATACCAGCGCAGGTCGGCGATGGAGCCGTCGAAGGGATTCCAATGCTGGGCCGACTGCCCTACGGTGAGGGGGAAGCCCTTCGCGGCGGACCGGACAGGCTCAAGCGCGCCTTCCAAGACAACGCGCGGACGGCCATCCACGTAGGTCATGATCCTGCGCTGCGCCACCGAATAGGTGGCCACCAGATGCGTCCAGATGTTGCGCCGCAACGGCACGCTGCCTGTGCGCAACTCTTGGGAAGTGCAGTAGTGGTGCAGCAGTTCGCCGCCTGCCGTGAGCCACAGCTCCTGGCTCCAGCCACGGCTGTAAAGCGCTGCCGCCCCACGGTTCCGGCTCATCTGGACTTCAGGATATTTGGCGACGCGCACCCACAGCGAAACCGAAAACTCCGCCAGATTGTCCACGGCCTCCCCTGCCAGAGG
>CACZQQ010000253.1 GCA_902783355.1 uncultured bacterium | reverse complement strand
TGCGCTCCACGTCGCCGCGCTCAAGAAAGGCGAATTCATGTACCGCGGGTCGTTTTCCATCCCAGACCCCAACGGCCACATCGCGCAATGGCTTGACTCGAACCCGGACATCTACCTGCGCACCTCCACCCACGCGCAGCCCTACCAGGAAATGCAGGTGGACGGACACCTCAACATGCCGCGCGGCCTCGATGTCCCCACGGGCATGGGCGGCCTCCTCAACGGCATGCGCACGTTCCACTACTTCTCAATCCCCGACACCAACCATCTGGAAGACGCACAGGGTTCTGGCCCCAAGCGCCGCCTCTTCCTCAAGTGCGAGACATACGGCATCTTCTGCTCCACCGCACACTTCCACCCGTCCAAGAAGGCGGACGCGAAGAGCGACGGCATGCAGACGCGCAGCTACCGCTTCGGCGACGTCATCGAATCCATCCAGCACGGGGGGTCGCTTCTTGTCTCAAAGTTCACCTCCAAGACCGCGAACGGCATCCGCAAGGAGAACATGCCGCTGGAAGTTTCAAATGAAATCTACAATGCCGCAGGCGCCCTGCGGCGGGCAGGTTTTCAGCTGGTTGCGGACCGCGTGCTCACAGGCGTCTTCGAGGGTGGAGGCCTGAAGATGTTCCTTGACAACATCCAGCGGGAGGTAAAGCAGCTTTCTGATGATGACAGTGTCCGTGCCATGGAAGCAATAGGGGAGAATCTGGACAAGCTTAACAAGGCCCTGGTGGAGCTGAATGGCGCCATTGATAACCGCATGGGCAACGAAATCATGCTTGAAATCAATGACTTCATCCAGTGACGGAGGAAATCCGCCTCAATATTCTCCTGGCCAGGAACCAAGAATAGCCGGACAGCCGCAAACAACCTGCCCCGCGACGCCATCCAAATCTCCTATGGACATCTTCGACGCGCATACCCACATCGGCTCCTACGGCTGGCCGGAGCACCGCGGCAGCTTCGACACCGCCGAGGCCGCCATCGACGAATTGCGCTCCTGCGGCATCGTCCGTGCAACGACAACTCCTTGGCGTGCAGTGCTTTGTGAAACAGAGGCAGATCTGGACGCCGGCAACGCGGAGGCGCTCGCCCTGCGCGACCGCTTCCCCGATTTCATCTATCCAGGCGTCGTCATCGACTTCCGCTGGCCGAAGCGCTCCCTCTTCTGGCTTGAGGCCTTCCGCCGCGAAGGGCTCCGCTGGGCGGGGGAACTCGTCCCCAAGGCCGCCGAGGGCGACAATCCCTTCACGCATCCCGCGTGGCAGGAGCTCTTCGACGCCGTGGAGGAAGGCGGCATGCTCCTCCAGCTCCACAACACCACCGGCACCGCCAAGGTCGCCAAGGCCCATCCGCGCCTCCAGATCATCGGCTCCCACCTGAACCCGGAGGTGCTGCCCTCCCTCGTCGACCTGCCCAACGTCGTGCTGGACATCAGCGGCTACAACGGCGGCCTCTGCCTCCACAGCCTTGAACAGGCGCGCGAGGCCTTCGGCGCAGGACGCCTCCTCTTCGGCACCGACTACGACGGCTACGACCCCAGGCCCTACATCCTGCGCGCCCAACGCGCCTTCACGGAGGAGGAGCAGCGCCTCGTCTTCCATGAAAACGCCCTGTCGCTCCTTAATAAATAGGAATTTAGAAAAACCATGCGTGACGCGATCCTGTCAAGAGACGAGCTGAAGGCCCTCAGGGGCCTCGCCGAACGCGCCGTGGAGATCCTCCTCAAGGAGAACCTGCAGAAGGTCGCCTTCAACGAGACCCCCATCCTGCTCGTGGGCGCCACCTACACGGGCACCTGGCTGGAGCACAACCAGGACGCCCTCCTGCTGGCCCCCATCGCCCCCAGGACCGCCTGGGCCACCGTCGAGGCCTTCATGCAGCGGCAGCGCGCCGACGGCCTCCTGCCCTTCTGCCTCCCCAAAGGCGGCCCCGCCCATCCCTACTTCAAGGCGGAGGCCGTCTACTGGCAGGTGCAGAACGTCTTCCCCTTCGTGCGATGCGCCATGGAGGTTGCGGACATCGCCCGGCGCCCGCAGGAGGACTACCGCCGCATCTACGAGGCAGGCTGTCGCTACGACGCGTGGTATCGCGCCCATCGCGACAACGCGCGCACGGGCCTCGTGGAGATGTGCTGCGAATACGACACGGGGCACGACAACAGCCCGCGCGTCACGGACGGCGGCATCCCCCACCCCTGCCCCGACAACGACGCCAACAACATGCCCGCCCTGCCCTGCATGCCGCTCATCGCCGCCGACCTCTCCGCCACACGCTACGGCGACCGCATGGCATTGTCGCAACTTGCTGAACGCCTAGGACTTATGCAAGAATCCGCGCAATGGAAGGCCGATGCGGACGCCCTCAAGGCGCAGATGAAGGCCCTCCTCTACGACCCCGAGACCGACTTCTACTACGACCGCAGTCCGCAGGGCCTGCGCAAATACCGCACGGAGCATATCACGCGCCTCTTCCTGAACCGCCTCTGCGACCAGGAGGAGTTCGACCGCATCTACGACCGCCATTTCAGGAACCCCGCCGAGTTCGACACGCCCTTCCCCTACCCCGCCGTCGCCGCGGACGACCCCGCCTTCGTCAAGGCGTGCCCCGTCAACTGCTGGGGCGCCAACGCGCAGGCCAACACCGCCGAACGCGCCATCTTCTGGCTGAAGGACTACCACCGCGAGGACGAGCTGGACCGCCTGCTGGCCGAGTGGGCGCGCCTGCTCGTCGCCTCGAACGGCGATTTCGGACAGGAAGTGAACCCCTTCACGCGCGAAATCCTGCCCTCCGGCGGCAAATATTCCCCCTCGCTGCTCATCTGCCTCGAGGCCGCCAAACGCCTCTGCGGCTACGAGCCGTCCAAAAGCGCGCTGTAGCGGAAAGCCAGCCGCCCCCGCGGGCCGCCAGCCAGCGGCATGGACGCCACCCGTTGGACGATTTTGATGGATTTCCAATAAAATCGTCCGAGTGCCGCTGCCGTTCAACCAGAATAAGCATTTCTATCTTCTAAAAGAAGATGGTTTCTATCTATTCTATCTTTTAAAAAGAGACAGAATTGCTTGATTTTGGCTAAAATGGCATTATTTTAAGCACAGTGTCCATTTCAAGGGAGCAGAGCCATGCTTGAGAAGCTGAAGAGAATATTGCTGGAATTTCAGGAACGGCCATTGCCGCCCATCACCCGTAGGGATACCGTCCTGCCCGTCCTGGAGGGCAAGGCGACTGTCGTCACGGGAATGCGCCGCGTGGGGAAAACCAGCCTCTGCCGTCAGAAGATGCAGGAACTTATGCAGGCCGGTCTCGACAAAACGCAACTGCTCTACTTGAACTTCGAGGACGACCGTCTTGACGGCTTTCGTCTGGAGGACTGCCAGAGC
>CACZQQ010000252.1 GCA_902783355.1 uncultured bacterium | reverse complement strand
GGCATCTTCCGCGAATGCGGCGCCCATCTGGCCAACAACCGCTACTACTATCCCGAGGGCTATGACTTCGCAGCCGACATGAAGGCGCTCTACAACCATCCGCGCCTCTCCCAGGTCGAACTCTACGAGACCCTCAACTTCACCACCAACCTGAAGGCCCGCAAGATCGTCAGCGACCTCCTCCACGAGAAATAGTTCCGGCGCATAATCCCGCCCAGGCGGCGTCCTGAGTGCACGGCCAGGCCGTGCACTGCCGCCGCGGCGGAATGCAGGAGGTTTTACAGAAGCCCCCAACAACGATATCAGGGGGGCTCTGCGGACATCAGTTCATGGGCAGCACGTCGATTTCGACCGGAAGATAGTTCCGCTTGTCGAGGCCGGTGGAGAGGACGCCCAGGGTCAGGCGGCCGCCCTGCGGAAAGTCGCGCAGCAGCCTGGCGGCCTGCTCCAGCGTCCTGACCTCCTTGCGGTTGAACTGGACGATGATGTCGCCCCTCTTGAGGATCTGGCGCCAGCGCGCGTCCTGCATCGCGTAGAAGGGCTCGGCGTCCACGTCGGCGATGACCAGCCCGTACCAGTTGTCGGGCAGGTTCATGGCCTTGCGTATCTGCGGCGTCAGCTCCTCCAGCTTCAGGCCCAGACGCGAGGCGACCAGCAGCTTTTCAGGCATGGCACCGACGGTGACCCGATGCTCGGCGCCATTGCCGTCGACCATGGTCAATGCCTCGCCGGGCTTGGCGCGGAAGACGGCGCGGCTGAAGTCCATCTGGCGGCGGACGGGCTGTCCGTTGACCGCGACGATCAAGTCGCCCTCCTTGAGGCCGGCGGCCGCCATCGGCCCGCCATCGTCCAGCCTGGGCAGGCGGACGCCGCCCGCGACGGTCAGCGGCGCCTCCTCGATGGGCATGCCGATGTAGCCGCGCGTGAAATGCTCCGGGCGGAGCCAGTAGGCCAGGAAGCGCTCGACGCGCGCGAGCGGGACGGCGAAGCCGATGCCCTGCGCGTCGGCGCGGATGGCGAGGTTGACGCCGATGAGCTGTCCGTCGAGATTGACGAGGGGGCCGCCGGAGTTGCCCGGGTTGATGGCGGCGTCGGTCTGGATGATGTCCGAGAAGGAGATGCCCTCCTCCTCGAAGGAGCGGTTGAAGGCGGAGAGGATGCCCTGCGAGACGGAGTGCTCCAGGCCGAAGGGGTTTCCGATGGCGATGACGCCCTCGCCCAGCAGGAGGTCGTCCGCGGCGGCGAAGTCGGCGGCGGTGAGGGCGTGGCCGTCGTAGTCTCCCGTCAGCTGGAGGAGGCACAGGTCGTTGGGGACGTCGTATCCCGCGACGCGGGCGGGATACGCTTCTCCGTTCCAGAGGCGCACCTCGATGCGGCGGGCGCGCTGCACCACGTGGAAGTTGGTCAGCACGAGGCCGCTGGCGTCGACGATGACGCCTGAGCCAAGGGGCGAGTACTGCGTGGTGGCCTTGAGGCCGCGCCGCGCGCCGAAATATTGGTTGAAGAAGAGGTCGAAGGGGTCGTCCACCTGGATGACCTGTTCCTGCGTGCCGATGTTGACGACCCAGGGGAGGGCCTTCCGGACGGCGGCGACGGCGGGCGTCAGGCGCGCGGCGGAGGGCGGCGGGACGGGCGCGGCGGGAACGGCCGCATCGCCCTCCCCCGTCTGGCAAAACGCCGCAAAAGTGGCGCCCATCCATGTGATTATCGCGATTTGTAGAGCGTTTTTCGACAGTCTTCCAATTCTGGACATATTATCCTCCATGTCGTTGATGGCGCGAAGCGCGCCGCCTGCAATCAGTCTGCGGGTTATGACCCGCGAATCCCTCCATTGGTTCCAAGCCGAGGCGATTTCACCATGCCAACTTCCTGCCCCTTCACAGAGCACTTCCTGCACATCATCTGGAACGAGGGCCTGCTGGCACCGACGCTGGCGACCGCCGACGGCCAGCCCGTCAAAATCCTCTCCCCCGGCCTGTGGAACCGTGGCGCGGGACCCGATTTCCACGACGCGGTCCTCTCCATCGGCGGCGAAGAGAAGCGCGGCGACGTCGAGATGCACCGCCTCGCCTCCGACTGGTTCCGCCACGGCCACGACGGCGACCCCGCCTACGCCCGCGTCATCCTCCATGTCGTCTGGAACCTACGGGAGGACGCGGCGGGGCGGCTGCCCACGCATCTGGCGACGCTGGAGCTTTCAGGACAGCTGCAGCCCGGACTGGCCGATGTCCTCTCGGAGGTGCGCTACGCCTTCTACCCCTACGCCAGCCAAGTGCCGCCGGGCGCCTGCGCCCTGCGGTGGGCGCTCTCCAACGACGAGGCGCTGCGGCGCATCCTGAAGGAGGCGGGCTGCGCGCGGTGCCGCCGCCGCGGCCAGAGCCTTGCGGCGCGATGCGCCGAGGCCCCGCCGTCGCAGGTCCTCTACGAGGCGCTCTTCGAGGCATTGGGCTACGCCAACAACCGCGAGCCCTTCCGCGCCCTCGCCCAGGCGCTGCCGCTGGCGGAGATCGCCGACGCTCCCCCTGAGGAGCGCCTGGCCCTCCTTTTCGGCGCCGCCGGCCTGCTGCCCGACCCGACACGGGAAGGCGTCCTGCCCGAAATGGAGGCGTTCGTGCAGCGCTGCTGGCGTCTCTGGTGGCGCAGCGGGCGGACGGCGCCCGCGTTCGCCTGGAAGCAGCATGGCGGCCGTCCCCTGAACAGCGTTCACAGGCGGCTGCTGGCGGGGGCGCTGTGGCTGGAGCGCGGCGGCGGTTCGCCCGTCGCCTGGATGCAGCAGGCCACGCGGGGCAGCCTCTCCCCGAAGGAGATGCTCAAGGGGCTCCTGACGCCTCTGGCAGGGGACGCGCGCTGGCGTGCCATCCGCGATTTCAGCCACCGGCTGACCCCGCCGGCGGCGCTGCTGGGGCAGGAACGCCTCTGCGACCTCGCGCTGAACGTCTGGCTGCCCTTTGCGTGGGCGGAGGCGAACGCCTGCGGCGACCAGACCCGCGCCACACGCGTCCTGGAGTGCTGGCAGCTGATTCCAAGAGGCCCCGGCAACGCCGTCCTGAAGGCCGCCATCCACCGCTTCCTGACGCCGCCCTCCCGCGCGGACGACCTCCTGAAGAGCGCCGCACAGCAACAGGGCCTCATGGACATCTTCAAGACCTTCTGCCTCCCCTTGGGCCACCATTGCGCCGAATGCCCCTTCGTGACAGGGGACCGCCGATGATTGCGTTCCGTCCCACAAGTCCCACGCTTCCGCCTTCAGCGGCTAGCCAACCCGACAAGACTTTGGCAGGAGAAGCCTGTTGCTGAAGGCGGGGGAGTGGGACAAATGGGACAGATGGGACAAAGCCCTTGGGCTGTCCGTGCAACATGGGACTTTGCATTATATTAACTGCCATGCCCTTCCGCCTGCCTGATGGACACAGGCCGCAGGGTCTGTCAGTCCTGTCCATGTCCTTGATTTGGAG
>CACZQQ010000251.1 GCA_902783355.1 uncultured bacterium | reverse complement strand
CCGACGATGATGCCGCCGATCGCGGGGCTGATGACCGTCTCGATCGACATGTCCTTGAAGGATTCCGCCAGCGCCGCGCAGAGCTTCGCCGCCACCAGCGTGTGCTGCAGCAGCAGCGCCGCCTGGAAGTAGCGGTCGCTGTGCAGGCCGCTTCTCAACAGGAAGTGTCCGGTCAGCAGCGCGCCGGTCTCCTCCATGCACTGGATGATTTCGCTCTCTTTCATGGTGTTGTTTCCTTAAGTTGTTGGTATTGAAGATGTTATGTATTACTTGCCCTTCGGCTTGGCAGCCGGCGGCCTGGGAGGCGTCGCGGACGGCGCGGCAGGCTTGGCCGCAGGCGCGGCGGGCTTCGTCGGCGCCTTCTTCAGCGGAACGGGGCCCTTCGTGTTGGGCGGCCGCAGGGCCTTCTCGATCTGGTCCACGCCGTCGCAGATGGCCACCGCCAGCTTGTCCTGGTAGGCGGGGGTTGTCATCTTCTTGAACTCTTCCTTGTGCGTCAGGAAGCCCAGCTCGATGAGCATGGCGGGCACGGGCGTGAAGGAGACGACTGAAAGCTGCTTGCGCTTGACGCCCCTGTCGACGGCGGCGGTGGCCTTGAGGAGGCTGCGCTGCATCAGATAGGCCCAGTAGGCATTGGTGGACTGGAACTTGGCTCCGGGCCTGTCCTGCCCGATGACGTCGCCGCCGTAGGAGGGAACGCCCTTGGCGTTGGCCACATAGACCTCGATGCCGCTGATCTTGTCGGCCTGTTCGGGCGCGATGGCGTTGCAGTGGATGCTGATGAAGAGGTCGGGCTTGTGCTTGTCGGCGGCCTTGCTGCGGTCCTTCAATTCCACGAACTTGTCATCTGTGCGCGTGTAAAGGACCGTATAGCCGCGCATGGTCAGGATGGCGCCGATGCGGCGGACCATGAGCAGGTTGATGTCCTTCTCGTTGCGGCCGCCCGCCTGCGCGCCCGTGTCTTTGCCGCCGTGCCCCGCGTCCAGCATGATGGTGCGGATCCTGCGCTTGGGGATGCTGTGGGGCCGCATGATGGGATCCAGAAAGTCCTGGAAGTCAGTCTGTTCCAGCATGAACTGGCCTTGATGGATGACGACGGGGAAGGAGAGGCTGGCCGTGGTGCCGTTCAAGGTGAAGCTGCGGCTGTTGGCCTTGAAGACGGCGACCTTGGCGGTGCCGGCGGCGTTGAACAGGACCGCGCTCTTTTCCTTAATATTAGGACGGTAGACCAGCTTGTAGTATTCGGCGACGGACTTCAGCGGGAGGTAGCGACGCTTGTTGATGGTCGTGGCGCGGATGACGAAGCGGCCAGGCTTGGCGGGCTTGGCGGGCTGGCCCGCCGCCCATGCGGGCAGGGCGAGGCTCATGAGCAGGAGGCACGCCGCCAGCGCACGGAAGATGCCACGGAAGTGTCTTGTCCCTGTCCTCATCCTTCCCTCTTGACCTCCGCTGGATGGACGCGCCGCACCACGTCCGCGTCGATGACGCAGGTGGCTTTCGCCTCCGCCGGCTGGACGGGCATGGTGAACATGACCTCCAGCATTGTCTTCTCGATGACCGCGCGCAGGCCGCGCGCCCCCGTGTGCCGCTCGATGGCCAGGTCGGCGATGGCCTCCAGCGCGTCCTGCGTGAACTCCAGAGCCACGTTCGACATCTGGAAGAGCGCCTTGTACTGCCGCACGATGGAGTCCTTCGGGTCGGTCAGGATGTGGATGAGGTCGTCGCGCGACAGCTCGTCCAGGGCCGCGATGATGGGCAGGCGCCCCACGAACTCCGGAATCATGCCGTAGCTGATCAGGTCCTCCGGCTCGACGGCGGCCAGCGGATGCTTCCTGTCCACGGGCGCGCCCTCCGCCGACGCGCCCTGCGCCGCCTCGTCGGAATCGCCGCGCGCAAAGCCGAGGGCGCGGGAGCCGCAGCGGCGCTCCACCATCTTGTCAAGCCCCACGAAGGCGCCGGCGAAGATGAAGAGGATGTTTTTCGTGTTGACGTGGATGTATTCCTGCTCGGGGTGCTTGCGGCCGCCCTTCGGCGGAATGTTCGCCACGGTCCCCTCCATCATCTTCAGGAGCGCCTGCTGGACGCCCTCGCCGGAGACGTCGCGCGTGATGGAGACGTTCTGCGACTTGCGGGCGGTCTTGTCGATCTCGTCCACGTAGACGATGCCTGTCTCGGCGCGCGCCACGTCGTAGTCCGCCGCCTGCACGAGCCGCAGGAGGATGTTCTCCACGTCCTCGCCAACATAGCCTGCTTCTGTCAAGGAAGTTGCATCAGAAATGGCGAAGGGGACCTTCAGGCGGCGGGCCAGCGCCTGCGCCAGAAGCGTCTTGCCGCTGCCCGACGGCCCGATGAGCAGGACGTTGCTCTTGCCCAGCTCCATGTCGTCGTCCTGCTTGCGGCCCGCGCGCTCGTAGATGAGGCGCTTGTAGTGGTTGCAGACCGCCACGGAGAGGATCTTCTTGACCTCGTCCTGCCCGTAGACGTACTGGCACAGGTAGTCGTAGAGCTCCTTCGGGGTGCCGATGTTCTCCAGCGTCATGGCGGGGGCCTCCGCCGGAGAGGCGGCTCCAGCTCCCGCCTGGCGCGGCTGCCCGCCCGCCGGCAGCCCCATCCCCTGCGGGAAGAGGCCCTCCTTGGCGCCCAGCTCGACGGCGCGCTTGACGAACATGGTGTCGAACTCGGGGTCGCCCAGCGGAATCACCTGCTGGAGAATGTGCGTCACGCATTTGCGGCAGAGGCACTCGCCGGCCTCCATGTTCACCAGCACGGCCTGGTTGGCGGGCACGACCTGCCCGCAGAAATAGCAGAAGAACTCGTTCTCTTCCCTGCCGTTTTTGCCTTTTCTGGGTGCCATGGGTTTCCGTTCCGTCCGACAGGAAAAGTGCTACTTGGCGTCGGAGGGGACGCCGATGACCTTGTCCACCACGTTGTAGGCCAGCGCCTCCTCGGCGGACATGAAGAAGTCGCGCTGGCTGTCCTGGGCGATCTGCTCCGCGCTCTTGCCGGTGTGGCGCGCGAGGATGTCGTAGAGGACGGCCTTGGTCTTCAGGATCTCCTTCGCCTGGATGTCGATGTCCGCCGCCGTGCCCTCGCAGCCGCCGGAGGGCTGGTGGATCATGACGCGCGAATGGGGCAGCGCGTAGCGCTTGCCCGCCGCGCCCGCGCACAGCAGCACCGCGCCCATGCTCGCCGCCTGCCCGATGCAGTAGGTGCGCACGTCGCAGCTGACCATCTGCATCGTGTCGTAGATGGCCAGGCCGGCGGAGACCACGCCGCCGGGGCTGTTGATGTAGAAGTCGATGTCCTTCTTCGGGTCCTCGCTCTGCAGGAAGAGCAGCTGGGCGACGATGGCGTCCGCCACGTTGTCGTCCACGGGGCCGCCCAGCATGACGATGCGGTCCTTCAGCAGCCGCGAATAGATGTCGTACTGGCGCTCGCCGGCGCCGGTCTGCTCGATGACGAAGGGGATGTAGGAATTGCGCGTCGGCATCATAGGTTTCTCTCCTCTTGAAAACTGCATCCGCCCGCCGGGGCGTCATGTCTCCCGGCGGGCCTGAGAAAGCCCCCCGCGCGTGGCGGGGGAGGGGGCATGGCCGTCCCGGCTATTTGCCCTGCTTTTCGCCTGCGGGGGCGGGCGCGTCCGTGACGGGCGCCGCCTCGGCGGCGGCGCCTTCCTTCTGGACGGTCACGTTCGCGTTCTTGACGACGAACTGCATGGCCATGTCGCGCTGGAGCATCATCATCAGGGCGGCCACGCGGTCGCGGTCCTTGAAGAGGTCCTTGGCGATCTTGTCAGGCGAGGTGTTCGTCTGCATGGCCAGATTGTAGCAGTAGGCGGAGAGTTCGTTGTTGCCCGGCTGGAGGTTCTCGGCCTGCGCGATGGCGGTCAGGATGCGGGCGAGGCGCAGGTTCCGGGCGGCCTCGTTGGCGGCGGCCGCCTCGTCAGGCTGCCCGTCCTCCTTCTTGGGGCCGCGCTTGTCGTCGAGGTAGGCCTTGGTCTCGGAGGCCAGCACGCTGGGCGGCAGCGGGAAGTCCTGCCCCTCCAGCAGCGCCTTGGTGGCCTGCTCGACGAGGGCGCGGTTGGCGTTGTAGTTGTCCTGCTCGATCATGCGGGCCTTCAGGCGCGTCTTCAGATCGGTCATGTCCTTGACGCCCAAGCCGTTGAAGAACTGCTCGTTCAGCTCGGGCTCCGTGAGGGCGTGGACGCTCTTCAGCGTGAAGTGGTAGGCGAAGCTCTTGCCCGCCAGCGCCGCCACGCGGAAGTCCGCCGGATAGGAGATGGTGGCGTCCTTGCTCTCGCCCGCCTTGACGCCGGTCAGGACCGCGTTCAGGCCGGGGATGGTCTCCGGCTCGCGAAGCATCTGCCACGCGTTCTCGTTCTTCAGCAGGTAGGCGGCCGTCTTGTCCTCCAGCAGCTCGGCGGGGACGTCGTCCGCCGCGTAGGAGACCTCGATCATGTCGCCCTCCTTGGCGGGGGCGTCGACCACGGCGTAGGTGCCGCGGCTGCGGACGACCGTCCGGGCGGCCTCCTCGACCTCCTCGTCCTTGATGTCGCGCGCGGGGCGCGTCAGGGCGAGGCCCTTGTATTCAGGCGCCTTGATGTCGGCATAGGCCTCCAGCGTGATGCTGAAGGAGAACTCCTCGCCCGACTTGAAGAGGTCGGGGTTGCTGTCGTCCTCGAAATGGATGGTGGAGGGCACCACTTGGAGCTTCTTCTCGCGGAAGACCTCGTTGACGGCGTTGT
>CACZQQ010000250.1 GCA_902783355.1 uncultured bacterium | reverse complement strand
GTCGTGGGTGTCGTTCATGCGGATGCAGGCGAAGCACTCCAGATTGTGTTCGCGGCAGAACTCCAGCGTCAGCCGCATGGGGTCGGTTCCCTGCGCGATAAGCTCGCCGACGATGTTGCGGCCGCCCTTGAGCGTCTCGTACACATTCTTCACAAGGGGCTGGGCGACCTTGCTGTCGTAGTGGAGCCACCCGATGCAGTTCGCGAGGCAGTAGGAGACGGTCGTGGTCTCCGTGCCCAGGCAGTAGTTGAGGCGCTCCGCCCTGAAGTTCTCCGGCGTGGCCTCGTTCGTGTGGCCGTGGCGGCCGAAGCAGATGGCGTCGTCGCCGTCGGTGTTGTAGAAGACCTCGCGCGGGCGGTCGAGGATCCGCTGGCGCTGCGCCTCCCATGCATCGTCGACGGCGAAGAGGGAACAGGCGGCGGCGAAGAGCAAGAGGACAAGAGGCCGTTTCATGGGAGTCTTGTTGGGGAGGCGTGTTGCTGAAGGCGACGATGGGACAGATGGGACGAGTGGGACAGATGGGACGGGGACTTCTGTCCCGCAGGTCCCAAATCTCCTATCTGCCGGGAATCGGGGACTCGCTTATGCGCAGAGCGCTGACCCTGGCGGCGCCGGCGGGCTTCACGACGAGGCCCGAATTGGGGATGATGCCGTTGCTCTCTTCGTTCAATTTGACCATCGCGGGGTTGTCTTTCAGCAGGCCGGTGACATTCGAGACGACCGTGCCGGTGCAAAAGACACCGTCCACGAAGACGCGGGCCTGGTCGTCCATCTCGATGCGGACGCGACGTGTGGCGCCCTGCGCGGCGGGCATCGGGGCGATGCGGCCCGCGTCGGCGACGAGGCCGCTGCCGAGCACGGTGAAGACGGTGTGGAGGCCGCCGGAGGAGAGGTGGATCTGCGCGCTGCCGCCGGCAGGCAGTTCCAAGTCGCATTCGGCGACGACGGGATAGGCGTGATATGCATAACTACCTGCGGGTAAGATAGTTACATTATCAGCGGTCTTCTGCCACTCGACATCGGCCTTCGGGGCGTCGGCGTTGATCTCGACGTCCACCACGCAGTCATGGAGGACGACGGCGCCTCGGTCGCGGCGCAACTTCAGGTGGCGCCAGCGGGAGATGCCTTGGCCCTTGTCGGCCAGCGAGCCGATGGAGAGGCTGCTGTCGTGGAGGCCATGCACGATTTCGCCCATGCCCGTGAGGCGTCCCTTCGGGTCGTCGGAGGACATCGCGGCGGGCGCCTCCAGAAGCGCCTGCCCGTCGGCTTCCAGCGTGATTGTGTCCGCCGTCAGCCGCACGCGGTACTGGTGGAACTTCGTCGTGTCGAAGGGCGCGGTCTTGCCCGCGAAGTGGAAGCCGACCTTGTCGGCCTGGAAGGTGACGATTTCGACCTTGCCGGCGGCGGCGACGCGGAGCATGGCGCCCAGCGGGTCGTCGGAGCTCTCCACGCACGCCTCGAAGGAGATGTCGATGCCGTTGCAGGAGGCGCCTTCGTCGAGGGGGTAGCAGAGGTTGGGGGAGCCGCCGCCCGTGTCGCGGATGCGGTAGGCGCCGTCCACGATGCTCTCGTTGTCCAGGTTGTCGGCGGCCATGTAGAAGAGGCGCCGCCAGGGCGGCTGGTTGGCGCCGCGCAGGATGGCGTCGCCGGTCAGGATCTCATGCCAGAACGGCTCGTCGGCGGCGGGGGCCTTCAGGGCGAAGTGCAGTTCGTTGAGGCCGGGCCGGAGCGCCTCCGGCGGCACCTCGTAGGCGTGCCTGTTCTGATGGCTGCCGCGGTAGCGCCACGCCACGCCGTTGGAGGCGACCTCAAGCCGGCTGGCGTCGCCGTCGGCCACGAGCGTGGCCCATGTGCGGACAGGGACGCCGGCGCGCCGGAGGGCCGCCAGGTCGTCGCCGAACTCCAGCCGGAAGGTCTTCGTGCCGCCTGGCTGGAAGGTCCACGGGCGGCCGGGGAAGAGCTGCGGCAGCTGGCAGAGGCGGTCGCCGCCGGCCAGCGTGCGCTCGATGGTGATCCAGCAGTTGAAGGCCAGAGGCGAGATGAAGTAGCGCTTGTTCCTGAGCTGGAGGTCGCCATAGGTGGCCGGCATGTTCGCCACGACGTTCTCGTTGAACATGTTGTAGTAGTAGATGCCGTCGGCGCCGGCCTGGTAGGCGGCGGCCTCGCGGGCCCAGTAGGCCTCGTTGACCTTGCGGGCCTGGATGAGCGGCTGGCCATCGAAGGAAGGCATGTCGATGGAGGGGTAGCACTTGACGCCGTACTTGTGGCACAGCGCGATGCTGTTGCCCCACGGCTCGAAGTGGTCATTGCCGGCGGGGAAGACCAAGTCGAAGACGCCTTCCGCCATGAGGCCCTCCCAGTCGAAGCCGCTGGCCAGGCAGTATTCGGGGGAGTCGGCGCAGCGGACGGCGAGGAGGATGGGGCGTCCGCGGCGGCGGCCGGCGGCCTCCGTGGCGGCGCGGATCTGGCGGAACATGTCGCTGAGCATTTCGACCTCCTCCGGCGAGGCGGTGCCGCCCCACGCCACCGACTTGAAGATGCCCAGCCAGCGGAAGAAGTCGATCAGGATGCCGTCCAGCTCATACTTGTCGGCCACTTCTGCGATGAGCGCCACGAACCTGTCGCGGATCTCCTTGTGGGTGAAGTCGTAGGACGACCAGTAGGCGTAGGGCGGCTGGTTTTCATAGCTGCCCATGATGTATTCGGGGTGCTCCCGCTTGAAGCGCGGAAAGAAGGGGCACGGCTCCTGCGGCTTGTCCCAATAGTCGTGTGTGTCGTTGAAACGGAACTCCGCGAAGAAGTCCATCCCGTGCGCGTGCGCGAAATCCTGCTGCAGCTGGATGATGTCGTGGCCGTGCTTCACCAGCCATGTGACCACGTTCACGCTGCCGTAGACGTCCACGCTCCTGTAGGTCTCCGGCCATTCGAAGTCGGCCAGCTCGCCGTTTTCGGTCGGCACCTTCATCTGGAAGGTGGAGCCGTTGACGCAGTAGATCAGCGTGTTGACGGGATACTTGGGCAGCCACGTCGTCCGCTTGGCGAGGATGCCCTCGACGGTCGGCTCGCCGTGGTTGTAGTTCACGTCGTCGCCGTCGTTGTAATAGATGTTGCGCGGGCGCTCCAGCGCCTTCTTCTTCAGCGCCGCCCATTCGGCGTCGGACATTTCGGCGGCAAACGCCGCCAGGCAGAAGGCGGACAAGACGAGCAGGACGTAGACTTGGATGGATTTCATGGGGTCCCCTTGGGTTGTGGATGGATGAGGCAGGCGTCCCGGCCGGGGCTGAAACGAAATTCCAGGCGTCCGTTTCCGCGGCTTTTCTTGAGGGATTGGCGCCACATGGCTAATGTAGCGCCTTTTCCAAGTTTTGCCAGCCTCCTGCGCTCCAGGCCCTCAGGGACTTCTGTACCATGCCCGCGCCTTCAGCGGCTGGCCAACCCAACAGGACTTTGGCGGGAGGAGCCTGTTGCCGAAGGCGAGGAAATGGGACAGGTGGGACAGGTGGGACAGATGGGACGGGACTATTGGGGGACGCCGACGGCGGCGCCCTTGAAGCGGACGATGCCGTCCACGCCTGCGGAGGCGTCGCCGACATAGGCGAAGGGCGCCGTGCGGCCGACGCCGCGCACGATGGTGCCCGCCAGCAGCAATTTGCCGTTGCACCAGAGGACGGCCTTGCCGGTCTGCGTGTCCATGGCGACGCGATATGTGTTGTCGTGCGCGAGATTGATGTCCGCGCAGTCGGCCCTGCCCTTCAGGGAATCGCAGAAGAGGGCGCCGGTGCCGATGCGCAGGTCGAACTCCCACGTCTGGTTCTCCTTGCCAGGGCGCACGGGAGCCAGGTTGAAGAGGAAGGCGGGCTCGCCGTTCGGGCCGTCCGCCAGCGCGGCGGCGGTGAATTCGGCCAGCAGGAAGCGCGGCGGCTCCAGCAGCTGCGCCTGCATGGCGGGGCCGAAGTCGAAATAGGGCCCGCCGTTGCGGTGGCGGTGAAGCAGCAGGACCGCCTCGTTGTCCTGCACGATGCCGTCGGCGGCATAGCGCACGTTGACGACGCCCTCGCCGAGAACGACCTTGCCGTTGCGCACCGACACCTGCGCCAGCGGCTGGATGGCGGCGTCTTTCAGCGCCAGCAGCTCCGCCTCCGGCTCCTCCGCAAAGTGGATGGCGACGGCGAAGTCCCGCACCACCAGCGTGTCCTGCAGGATTTCAAAGTCCTTGAAGAGCATGGTGCCCTGGCCGGGGCCGCTGACGGAGCCGATGACCACGCCGCGCGCGTTGAGGCCAGGGATGCTCTCCGTGTAGCCGACCATGCTGCACTTCTCGTCGCGCACGTCGCCCGCCAGCGGCGCGGAGAGCAGTTCCCGCCCGTCCGCCTGCACCGTGACCTGGCCGCCGGCGAACTCCACCTCGTAGCTGTGGAAGGCGTCCGTCGTGTCGAAGGGGACGCTCCTGCCGGCGAAGACCAGCCTGATTTCGCCCGGCAGGAAGGCGATGCGCTCCACGTGCGTGCCGTCGGCGAGGCGCAGGACGGCGCTGCTGTCGTCGGTGGCGGCGACCACCTTGATGGCGGCCTTGACCTTGAGGCGCGCGGTCTCCTTGCCGGGCAGCGGATGCCACAGGGCGGCGGCGGTGTGCGCGTCGGAAACCGTATCCTTCAGCTGGTAGGCGCCGTCCACGATGCGCTCGCCGTCAGCTTCGTCCGCCTGATAGAACCGGCGCCACTGTCCGCGCAGGCCGCCGTAGAGCAACGCATCGCCCTTGACGGCGACGACGCGCGAGAGGGCGCCCTTGTAGCCATGGGGCGAGACGGCAAAGCGGTTTTCGCCGCACTGGATGAGCGCGGCGGGCACGTCGTAGGTGTAGACGCCGTCGGAGAGCGACTTGCGCGCCAGCGGCACGTCGGTGCCGTTGACCGCCAGGCGGAAGTCGCATCCGGCCGGGCTGCGCAGCTGCGCGGTGACCGCCGGGCGGCGCGCCATGACGTCGGCGTCCTGCAGGTCGTCCCCTATATAAATAGGAATATCCAGGGAGCCGTCGGAGGCGACGGCGGCCTGGTTGCCCGGCTCGACGGCGGGCATGTTGCTGAAGAATTCGCCGTTGCGCAGATAGCCGCCGGGCAGGTAGCCGCCGGAGCCGCGGTAGGTGGCGTAGTAGAGCTTGTCCTTGAACTTGAGGGTCTCCGGCTTGGCGAAGGCACGCGACGTCAGGGCGCCGTATTCCGCGTTGAAGACGTAGATGCCGTCCACGCCCTGCCGCATGGCGGCCAGGGCCTGCGCCTGATAGGACTGCAGCGAATTGCGGCTGCCCAGCGGGAGGTGCGGCGGGCGGATGCGCGACTCGTCCAGCGAGGCGAGGCACTTGACGCCGTATTTGCGCGCCAAATCCACCGTGTAGCTCCATGGATTCAGCTGGAAGTAGCTGGTGGTGATGAGGATGTCGACAAGCTTCTCGGAGAGCCACCTCTCGATGTCGATGCCGATGGCGTTGCAGTATTCGACGGAATCGGGCACGCGGATGGCAATCATGACGGGACGCCCCTTGGCATGGCCGGCGGCCTCCGTGACGGCGCGCAGGTCGCGCATCAGCGCGGTGGCGGTGTCC
>CACZQQ010000249.1 GCA_902783355.1 uncultured bacterium | reverse complement strand
CTCATGCGCGTCTTCCAGCCCGTCACCATCTTCGCCGGCAGCGCCGCCATCAAGTTCATCGCCGGCGTCCTCTACTGCGTCGGCATCATTGCCCTGAAGAAGCACCACGGCGGCAAGCAGGAGCCGGCGGCCTGAATTTCGGCAAAATAGGGCGACTAATCCTGTTTTTATGAAATAGTCGCCCAAAAATCGGTTCCCAAAATCGGGCGACTAATCCCATTTTTATGAAATAGTCGCCCGTAATCATTTCGACTATCTCGTGCCTGTGGAGAGATTGCTTGACGAAAAGCCGTGATCGCGATGCCATTGTTCTCCCGAACATGGCAGACAAATTATATTCTCCTTGATTTCAAGAATCCCCTGTTTTCAAGGAGTCCCCATGTCCTTCGCACCCATCGCGGCCTCTCCGGAGGCCGTCGGCATCCCCAGCGCCGCGCTGGCGGCCTTCGTCCGCAAGCTGGACGCCATCGACACTCTCCACACGCTCACCCTCATGCGCCACGGGCAGATTGCCCTCTCCATGGCGTGGGCGCCCTTTGACCTCGACGGCAAGCACATCCTCCACTCGCTGAGCAAGAGCTTCACTTCGCTGGCGGTGGGCTTTGCGCGCGCCGAGGGCCTGCTGGACATCGAGAAGCCGCTGCTGTCCTACCTGCCTGAATACGCGGGCGACGTCACGGACGAGCGCATGAAGTCGGTGACGCTGCGGCATTTGCTGTGCATGAGCAGCGGCCACACCGTCGAGCCGACGGGGCTCGTCACGCAGCCGGAGGGCGCGCAGGACTGGTGCCGCGCCTTCATCTCGTCGCCCCTCCAGCAGGAGCCGGGCAGCGTCTTCACCTACAACTCGCTGGGCACCTACATGCTGGCGGCGGTGGTGCGGCGCGTGACCGGCCTCAACGTCCGCGAATACCTCATGCCGCGCCTCTTCGAGCCGCTGGGCATCCTGCCAGGCCAGTGGGAGTGCTGTCCGCAGGGGACCAACCTGGGCGGCTGGGGCTTCATGCTCTCCGCCAACGATTTGGCCAAGGTGGGACAGCTCCTTCTCCAGAAGGGCGTCTGGCAGGGGAGGCGGCTTCTGCCGGCGGACTATCTGGCGGAGGCCACGCGGCCGCAGGCCGACAACTCCGCCAACGAGACGCCCGACTGGAAGGTCGGCTACGGCTTCCAGTTCTGGATGAGCCTGCACGGCTTCCGCGGCGACGGCGCCTTCGGGCAGTACATCGTCGTCGTTCCCGAGGACGACCTCGTGATGGTGACGACCGCCTGCCTGGCGGACATGCAGCAGGTGCTGACGCATCTGTGGGATATGCGTAAGTCGTTTACGCCCAATGAGTTACAGGAAAACCCGTCCGCGCTGCAGGAGTTGCGGGCGCTTTGCGCCTCGCGCGTCATCCGCCCCTTTGCGCCGAAGGCTTCCTGCCCGCCCTCCGGGCCGCTCCACGGCCTGCGCTTCGAGGCGGCAGGCTGGGAGATGCTTGTGGACGCGAATGCGTCGGAGGCCGCCATCACCTTCCGTCAGAAAGACCGCTTCGAGCAGCTGCGCGCCTCCTTCACGGAGCCGCTCGGGGCCGCCTTCACCCTCCGGCTGGACGATGTCTCGCCGCATCCCTACCGCGCCATCGCGCGATGGGAGGACGCGGAGACGCTGGTCATCACCGCCGTCGCCATGGACACGGGCTGGGTGGACACCTACCGCATCGCCACGGGCGCGCGGAAGCGCCTGACGCGCACGACGCAGTTCGCCCTGGGCCTTGGCTGGATCCACCGCCCTGCCTCCATCGACGCAAATGCCTGATGTATTAACCAGTTGCACATCAACAATGTAGAAAAACAAGCACCATGTCCACACTCTCCTTCCACAGCGTCTTCACCTCCCACGCGGTGCTGCAGCGCCGCAAGCCCATCCGCCTCTCCGGCTATTGCGCCCCCGGCGCCGCCTTGACCGTTGACTTCGCCGGCCGCCAGGCCCATGCCGTCGGCGGGGCGGACGGCCGCTGGAGCGCGGTCCTGCCGCCCATGGAGGCCGGCGGCCCCTACGAGCTGCGCCTCTCCGACGGCGCGCAGACGGTCGTCCTGGAGGACATGCTTGTGGGGGACGTGTGGTTCTGCTCGGGGCAGTCGAACATGGAGTTCCCCGTCGCGGGCGACCGCGGCCTCTTCCGTCTGCCGCCAGGGGAGGGCGAGGCGGTACAGGCGCAGGGCGCCAATCCCCTCATCCGCCTCTGCAACTGCTGCCGCCGCCTCAGCGAGACGCCGCAGGAGGAGGTCGGCGACAGCGTCAAGTGGCGCCCCTGCGACGCGGCCTCCCTGCGCGACTTCTCCGCCGTGGCCTACTTCTTCGGGCGGAAGCTGCAGGCGGACATGAAGGTGCCCGTCGGCCTCATCCACTGCAGCTGGGGCGGCTCTGGCATCGAGCCGTGGATTTCCGGCGACAAGTTCATCCAGTCGGGCGAGGGGCTTCCGACGCAGACGGAGGCGGAATGGCAGGCGGAGTGGCGGGCCGCATTGGCGGCGCACCCCGAGGTCCAGCAGTGGGTTGACGCCTTCGAGGCGGCCATGCCGCCCGTGGACCCCGCGTGGCTCAAGGACGACTTCGACGACAGCGGCTGGGAGGCCGACCAGACGGGAACCGCCCCCATGCTGACCGGCGGCCGCCAGGTCTCGCGCATCTTCTTCGACGTCCCCGACGAGTTCGCCGGCAAGGCGCTCACCTTGACCTACGGGCCCGTCATGGATCTGGACGAGACCTATCTGAACGGCCGGCTCATCGGCCGCACGCGGCAGGACGGCTACCAGGGCTTCATCTGCATGCGCCACTACAGCGTCCCCGCAGGACTCCTCAAGGCGGGCCGCAACCTGCTGGTCTGCGTGCTGGACGGACACGGCGGCGGCACGGTCGAGACGCTCGGCATGGTGCTGACCGCGCCCGACGGCGCCTTCAAGCAGTACGAGTACGTCCACTTCCGCAGCAAGGTCGTGGGGCGCACGCCGGAGGACTTCCCGCCGAAGCCCGCCCTGCCTCACACCTGCAACAGCGGCAAATACATGCCCATCACCATCCGCCGGCCCGCCTCCATGTACAACGGCATGGCCGCCCCCTGGACGCGCTACGACATCAAGGGCGTCATCTGGTACCAGGGCTGCACCAACAACGGCTGCTTCGACTACTACCGCCACCACCAGATGCTCATCGACGACTGGCGCGAGAAGTGGGGCGACCTGGAGATGCCCTTCCTGATCGTGCAGCTGGCCGCCTTCAGCGGCGTGGACACCGTGCCGCCCGGATGCACCGACGAGATGGTCGCGGACGCGCTGCCGGTGGGCGAGCTCTCCGGCTACGCCCTCGTGCGCGAGATCCAGGCGGAGATGCCGCGCTGCCGCAGGAACGTCGGCATCGTCGTGGCGATGGACGTGGGCGACGCCTTCAACATCCACCCCTTCGACAAGCGCACCGTCGGCGAACGCCTCGCCCTCAAGGCGGAGTCCCTCCTCGGCGAGACCGCCGCCCTGGCCGACGGGCCCGAATTCGACGGCATCCGCTACGAGGAGGGCCGCATCCGCGTCTTCTTCCGCAACGTCGGCAGCGGCCTGACCACCACCGACGGCGAGCCCCCCAAGGGCTTCTGGATCTGCAACGAGCTGGACCTAGGCGCCACCGTCTACAAGGACGGCTGCCATTTCCACCGCGCCAACGCCCGCATCGAGGGCGGCACGGTCGTCGTCTGGAGCGACGAGGTCCCCTTCCCGCAGCGCGTGCGCTACGCCTTCACGGGCTTCTGCAAGGTGAACCTCTGCAACCGCGAGGGGCTCCCCGCCGTCCCCTTCCGCTCCGACAAATGCGACTACGCCGCCATGATGCGGCCGTAGGGCGCGCCTGCGCACAATAATTGCATTAAATTATGCGTTTTACGCGATATGCCATCCTGAAGATGGATTCAGCCCGGACGGCGGGCGCGTAGGAACAGCATAAAAAGGAAGAACAAACCATGCCTGACAACAACCAAGTCGGTGCCAAGATACGGGATCTGCGCGAACTGCGCGGCGTCTCCGTGGAGGAATTGAGCGAGCGCAGCGGACTTTCCGCGGAGCAGATCAGCAAGATTGAGGCGGGCGAGGTCGCCACTTCGCTGACCCCGCTCCTGAAGCTGGCGCGCGGACTCGGATGCCGCCTGGGCACCTTCCTGGACGACGCCTCCATTACGGGCCCCGTCGTCAGCTCCCCCGAGGAGGCGGACGACAAGGCGGTGCGCTTCGTGGGCGCCGGCGACCGCAACGGCCTCTTCTTCCATGCGCTGGCGGCCAACAAGGCCGACCGCAACATGGAGCCCTTCGTCATCGACGTGAATCCGCCTGAGACGGACGGCTACGAGCTCTCCAGCCACGAGGGCGAGGAGTTCGTCTACGTCCTCTCCGGCGAAATCGAGGTCGCCTACGGCCGCAAGTCCTTCATCGTGAAGGCGGGCCAGAGCATCTACTACGATTCCATCGTCCCGCACCACCTGCACGCCCACGGCGGCAAGATGGCCCGCATCCTCGCGGTCATCTACGCGCCGCACTGACGGCGCACGGTGCAAAGCCACGGGATACCCCTGACTATGAATATCCAAGACGAACAGCTCTTCTCCGAGAAGACGATCGGCGAGTTCTTCGACGGCCTGGTCGCGAAGCATCCCGACCGCCCCTTCATCACCTATCCCGACCGCAACCTCTGCTGGTCCTACGCAGACTTCTACCAGCGGACGGACGACCTGGCGAAGGGGCTTCTGGCCATCGGCATCAAGCGCGGCGACCACATCGGCGTCTGGGCGCGCAACGTCCCCGAATGGCTGACCTTCATGTTCGCCACCGCCAAGATCGGCTGCGTGCTGGTGACCATCAACACCAACTACAAGATCAAGGAGGTCGAGTACGTCCTGAAGCAGTCCGACATGAAGATGATCGCGATCGTGGACGGGCAGCGCGACGTCAGCTACGTGGACATCATGTACGAGCTGGTTCCCGAATTGCGCACCATGCCCCGCGGCATGATCAGCAACAAGGAGCTGCCTTTCCTTAAATACGTCTGCTTCATCGGGCAGGAGAAGCACCGCGGCATGTACACGAGCGAGGAGCTCTTCCTGCTGGGCCAGTCCGTGGACGACGCGGTGCTGGCGGAGGCCAAGAAGGGCATCAGCAACAACGACGTGGTGAACATGCAGTACACGTCGGGCACGACGGGCTTCCCGAAGGGCGTCATGCTGACCCACCGCAACATCCTGAACAACGGCTTCTACATCGGCGAGCGCCAGAAGCTGACGGGCGTGGACCGCGTGTGCGTGCCCGTGCCGCTCTTCCACTGCTTCGGCTGCGTGCTGGGCGTGATGGCGGTCTTCAGCCACGGCGGCACGCTGGTCATGTGCGAACAGTTCGACCCCCTCCTGGTGCTGGCCTCCATCCAGAAGGCGAAGGCGACCGCGGTCTACGGCGTGCCCACGATGTACTACGCCGAGCTGAACCACCCCATGTTCAAGATGTTCGACATGAGCAGCCTGCGCACGGGCATCATGTCCGGGTCGCTCTGCCCCACCGAACTCATGCAGCGCGTCATCAACGAGATGCACATGCCGCAGATCACCATCCCCTACGGCCTGACCGAATCCTCCCCCGTCATCATCATGTCGGGGACGGACGAGACGCTGGAGCACCGCGTCAACACCGTCGGCACCGTCCAGCCGCACGTGGAGATCAAGATCGTGGACCCGGAGACAGGCGCCACGCAGCCCGTCAACGTGCCGGGCGAGATCTGCTGCCGCGGCTACACCGTCATGAAGGGCTACTACAAGATGCCTGAGGAGACCGCCAAGGCCATCGACAAGGACGGATGGCTGCATTCCGGCGACATCGGCGTTGTGGACGAGGACGGCTACTACCGCATCACGGGGCGCCTCAAGGACATGATCATCCGCGGCGGCGAGAACATCTATCCGCGCGAGATCGAGGAGTTCCTCATGACGAATCCGAAGGTGGAGCAGTGCGAGGTCGTCGGCGCCCCCGACAAGAAGTACGGCGAGATCGTCTGCGCCTTCGTCATCCCCGCCAAGGGCGTCACCGACCTCACGGAGGACGACCTGCGCGAATACTGCCGCCACCGCATCGCCTTCTACAAGACGCCCGCCCACTTCTTCGTGGTGGACAGCCTTCCGCAGACGGCCTCCGGCAAGATCCAGAAGTTCAAGCTCCGCGAGCAGGCGAAGGCCCTTCTGGGCATCGCCTAAACACAAGGAACACAGCATGCGTAAAGTCCTCCTCACCGCCCTTCTGCTCTGCCTGGCGGCCGGCGCCGCCGAGACCTCGTTGAACCCGCTCCAGAACTTCGACGACTTCGTGCGCGAACGCCATGCCCGCCGTCAGGCGCAGGAGCACATCGACACCAAGGACTACAAGCCCGCCGCCGAAATCTACGAGAAGCTGGGCAACGAGAGCCGCGAGCGGGCGCGCCGGCAGGCGGAGGAGGCCCGCCAGCGCCGCGAGGCCGAGGAGGCGGAACGCCAGCGCCGCGAGACCGAGGAGGCGCTTCGCCGCCGCATGGGCGACAGGCCCCCGAAGGCCGGTCCCTCCGGCGACAAGGCCGCGGTTCCGCCGCCGCCTGCCAGGCCCCAGCCGCCTCCGCCACCGCCACCGCCGCCGCCCCGCGACCTTGACGAAGCGGCCGCCTCCCCCGCCGAGGCCGCGATGAACTACATGGCGGCCGCCGAATGCTATCTGGCCGGCGGCAAGGCCAACCGCGCCCGCAAGATCTACGCCATGATCCAGAAGGACTACCTCTACTATGTCCCGCTGCCGGTCCTGCTGGAGAAGCTGCGCGAGCTGGCGCAGTGCTACGAGGAGGGCAACGGCACCGTCCTCGGCCTGCGCGACGCGCTGGCCGCCATTGAGATCTACCGCCAGATCGTCGCCCTGCAGCCGGATGTCAAGCAGTCGCTGGACGACCGGCTGGTGCTGGGGGCCAAGCTGGAGAAGGACGGTCAGAACGAAGAGGCGGTCAACGTCTATCAGGAGGTCATCCGCCTGTCGCCGAAGGAGCCCGACGTGCGTCTGGCGCTGGCGCGCCTCCTCGGCAAGATGTCCGCGAAGGCGGACAGCGACGGCGAGCTGGGCCGTGCCGCCGTGCGCGAGGCGCGCTCCTTCCTGGAGCTGGCCTCCAAGAAGGATCCGAGGCGCCCCGAGGCGGATGCG
Source organism: uncultured bacterium (assembly GCA_902783355.1). Next base: position 4,304 of record CACZQQ010000249.1, on the reverse strand, counting down.
ATCGTCCACGAGTGCCGCGAGCGCGAGGCGTCGCGCCTTCTGGAGCGCGCCACCTTCTATCTGAACAAGCACCACTACCGCCCCGAGGTCGCGCGCCGCTACCTCTACGACATCGGCCGCGAGTATCCGGAGACCCGCGGCGCGTTGCAGGCCCGCCTCATTCTGGAGCAGAAATTCAACGAGAAGGCCGGCGGCGCGCTGCCGCCGCCCAAGCCCCCGCGGGAGAAGTAGCCCATGAGAAGCCCTGTCAAGGCGCTGTGCTTCCTTCTGGCGGCCGCCCTCCTGGCGGGCGGCTGCGCCTCCTACCATTTCGGTACCGCGCTGCCGCCCGGACAGCGCTGCATCTTCGTCCAGCCTGTCGTCAACAAGACGGCGGAGGCGATTCTGGGGACGCAGGTGCGCCATGCCCTCCAGGAGCGCCTTGCGGAGACGCCGGGCCTGCGTCTGGCGGCGGTGGACGGCGCCGACGCGGGTCTGAAGGTGGAGGTCACGCTTGTGGAGCTGGACCAGCGCAATCTGGCGCGGGCGCGGACGCGCGACAGGAAGTCGCGCCATCATGACGGCGACGCCTACCAGCCTGTCCTCTACCGGCTGACCCTCAAGGCCAGATGGCGCGCCGTCCCTGTGGACGGCGGCGAGTCGCAAGTCCGCACGGGCGAGGTTGTTGCGACGGCGGACATGCCGCTGACCGCCGACAAGGAGACCGCGCAGCGCAGCGCCCTCCGGCAGGCCGCCATGGATTTGGCCGCCCATATTGTGGACGCCATCGCCGATTGAGGCGTTAAAGTATGCCCATGGACGCGGCAATGAGGATAGGGCAGGGCTATGACTGCCACCGTCTGGCGGCGGGCCGCCGCCTGGTCCTTGGCGGCGTCGAAATCGACGGCGGCGCGGACGGGCTTGGCCTGCTGGGCCATTCCGACGCGGACGTGCTGCTGCACGCCGTCATCGACGCCGTGCTGGGCAGCGTGGCCGCAGGCGACATCGGGGGCCACTTCTCCGACAGGGATCCGCAGTGGAAGGGCGCCGACAGCCGTGAACTGCTGCGGCGCGTTCTGGCACTGCCCGCCCTGCGCGGCTGGCGTCTCGTGAATCTGGACTGCACCGTCATCGCGGAGGCGCCGCGCCTGGCGCCCCACATCGCCGCCATCCGCGCCAGCCTCGCCGCCCTCTTCGGCTGCGGCGTGGAGGCCGTCTCCGTCAAGGCCAAGACCAACGAGGGGCTTGACGCCGTGGGCGCCCGACAGGCCATCCAGGCCACCGCCGTCCTTTTGGCCGAAATCAGTCCACAAAACACGCAAAGCACGCAAAGCACGCAAAGCACGCAAAACACGCAAAGAGGAAACGCATGAAGAAGTACAGCGAAGAGCACCAGTGGGTTGAAATCGGCGCCGACGGCATCGCCACCGTTGGCATCAGCCAGTTCGCGGCGGACGAGCTGGGCGAAATCACCTTCATCGAGCTGCCCGAGGCCGGAAAGGCCGTCAAGGCGAAGGACCAGCTCTGCGTGATTGAATCCGTCAAGGCGGCCTCGGACGTCTATGCGCCCATCGGCGGCACCGTCTGCGCCGTCAACGACGCGCTGGAGAAGACGCCGGAGAACCTCAACAGCGCGCCCGAAGGCGAGGCGTGGATCTGCAAGCTTGAAAATCCGCAAGTTGCTGATTTGGAAGGACTTATGGATGAGGCTCAATATAAGGAGTTCATCCGCTAGTGTTTCCTCTTTCCTGCGTCGGCCTCTTCTGCCTCTCCAACTATCCGGACGAGGCACGCTATCAGGAGGGGCTTGCGCACTTGCGCGCCCTGGGCGTGGCGGTCGTCGAGCCGCCGCAGCCCATTCCGCGCCTGCGTCCCTTCGCGGGGACGGACGCCTATCGCGCGGCCGCCTTCAATGCGTTGGCGGCGGATCCGCGCCCGCAGCTGCTGATGGCGGTGCGTGGCGGCTCCGGCGCGACGCGCGCCCTGCCGTCGATCGACTTCGCGGCGCTGAAGGCCGGCGGCAAGTGGCTCTGCGGCTACAGCGACACGACGGCGCTGCTGCTGGCGGCCGCCGCGCACGGCTGCGACCGCCTCATCCACGGCCCCATGCTCTGCTCCACTCTCGCGCAGGAGACGGCTTCCGAGGCCTTCCGGCGCGAAATCGCCTCGCTGGCGGCCGTGCTTTCGGGCGAAAGAAACCTCCTGCCGCCGTGGTCGCGCGCGCGCGTCCTTAATAAAGGGAAAGCCGCGGGGCGGCTCTTCGCCGCCAACATGACCCTCCTGCAATGCCTTGTGGGGACGCCGTGGCTGCCCGATCTGGAGGGCGCGCTGCTTGTCCTGGAGGACGTGAACGTGCCGGCCCACGCCATCGACCGCACGCTGAACCACTTGCGGCAGGCGGGCATTCTGGAGCGGCTGGCCGGCCTCGCCTTCGGGCACTTCACGGAAGTGGAGGACGGCGAATGGCTGCCCGACATTCTGGCGGAGTACGCCACCCATGTCCACGGCCCCGTCCTGGCGGACTTCCCCTTGGGCCATCTCCATCCCTCCGTCGCGCTGCCCTGCAACCGTTTCGCCACCATGACCGCCGAAGAGGGCAGGGCGGCACTCGTTCTGCACGCCACATAGTACTATAAGTTACAGGAACCCATGAGCGACTTTTCCATGGACATCCACATCATCAGCCAGGTAGGCAGCGGAGGGTTGCAGGTTCTGTCGTCCGGACGCCTCGTCGGCGTGCGTGTCGTCGATGCGCGGTCGGGGGAGGGCGTCGACGCGCCAGTGCTTTCGCAGGCGCGGCAGGCGGACGGTCGTTGGCGGACGCGTCTGGACGCCGCCGCGCTGCGGCCCTGGTCGCCCGACACGCCGTCGCTCTACCGCCTGCAGGCGGAGGGCGGCGTGGACATCCGTTTCGGCTACAGCGAGTTGTCGCGCTTCCAGAACAAGGCCATCCTCCTCAACGGGAGTCCGCTCTACCTGCGCGGCGTCATCCGCGGCATCGAGGCCCACGACCACCCCAACATGACGGGCGGCAGCCTCTACGACGCGGCCGTCAAGTACATTCGCCAGGCCAAGAAGTACGGCTTCAACCTCGTGCGCTTCCATTCGACCATCCCGTGGCCGGAGTTCGTGGAGGCGGCGGACCGCGAGGGCTTCCTCATCCACGCCGAAATAGGCTTCGCCTACGAGCGCGACGAGAAGGGCGAGAAGACGGGGCTGGCGATGGACCAGAGCGCATGGCGCGAGACGCTCCTGCGCTACCGCAACAGCCCCTCCATGGCCATCTTCTGCATCGGCAACGAGATGCACAACGCGGGCCGCGTCCCGCAAGTCCACGCCCTCTACGAGGAGGGGCGCCGCCTCGCCCCCAACAAGCTCATCCTCGACAACTCGGGCTGGGGCGAATACGACCGCGACAGCGCCGACGTCTTCGCGCAGCACATCGCCTACTTCTTCCCCTACGGCCGCCACGCGGAGATGTTCTCCGCGGAGGACCCGTGGCTCATCAACGGCTCCGTCTGCGCCGCGCCCTTCGACACGACGGCGGCGCTTCCACGGGCGGACGCCGCCGCCCACCGCGCCGTTGTCCCTGTCCGCCCCACGCTGGCGCACGAGGCCGTCCACTACATCGACGTGCCCGACTACTATGCGCTGCGGGAGAAGTTCGACGCCTTCTGCGCGAAGGTCGGCCCCGCCTATCTGGCGGCCAACGGCATCAAGCGCCCGCGCTATATGGACGCATTGCCACAACTCATTGAACGCAAAGGAGTTAGAGAAAAATTCGGCGATCTAGTCGCCGCCTCGCGCCATTTCCGCCAGGCCTGCCTCAAGCAATATCTGGAGAGCTGCCGCCTCTCATCGCTGTGCGGCTTCGAGATGCTCCAGTTCGCCGACTGCCTCAAATACGAGAACAAGAACGGCATCGTGGACTGCTTCGACGACGACAAGGACATTGCGCCCGAATGGATGCGGCAGTTCAACGGCGACTTCGCGCTGCTGGCCGGCCTTTCGCCGCGCGCCTTCTTCTGGCGGGACGGCTTCCGCGCCGACGTCTATGCGTCCGACTTTCTGCCGCAGCCGGAGGTCGTCGGCGACCTGGAGGTGACTCTCGCCTACGCGGACGGCGCCTGCGAGACGCTCTGCTCAATGCCCTCTGTGCGGCTGGCCGGCGGCCTCCAGAGGCTCGCGTCCGTCTCCGCCGTCTTTCCCGAACGCGCCGCCGCGGAGCAACTGCGCCTCACGGCGCGCTTCGCCGCCGACGACGGAAGCGAATGGACCAACGAATGGCGGCTGTGGGGCTATCCGCAGGCCGAAATGCCGCCCGT